>JAZDDC010000333.1:0-3305 GCA_036679565.1 Gemmatimonadota bacterium | reverse complement strand
ACCCATTCGTACGCAACAAGACGGGCAGCTTTGTGGAATTCAGTGATGCGGTCCGCAGGGCTATACAAGCACAATTGCCAGCATTGATGCCGCATGTGGACGAGGTGATACAGTTCCTCGGCGCATACTACCAGGTGTTTGAGGATGTGTGATTGGGAGAAGGGGAGGGGGGTTACAACGAACCTTTTGGGGTGGCCCGTGATCAGTCCTGCCCGTCATTTTCGGAGTTGTGGCGTTGAGTACTGCAAAATCCCAAATGAGGTTTAAACCGTGAATGCTGCCGAACTGTTCGTTCGTTGTTTAGAAAACGAAAATGTAGAATTCATCTTCGGTATTCCCGGTGAGGAAAACATCGACGTGATGGACGCATTGCTTGATAGCGACATGCGGTTCATAACAACGCGTCACGAACAGGGGGCAGCGTTCATGGCCGATGTTTACGGCCGGCTTACGGGCAGGGCGGGAGTGTGCCTTGCCACGTTGGGGCCTGGGGCAACCAACCTTGTCACGGGTATCGCGGACGCGAACATGGATCGGTCACCGGTGGTGGCTATTGCTGGGCAAGCTGCCACGACACGTATGCACAAGGAGAGTCACCAGTATCTGGATTTGGTCGGTCTCTTTCGGCCAATAACCAAGTACAGTAGTCAGATAGGTGAGCCGGAGATCATCTCCGAAGTGATCCGTAAGGCGTTTAAGCAGGCAGAAGCCGAGAAACCCGGCGCCAGCTTCATCGCGTTGCCGGAAAATATCGCGGGGAGCGTGACGGAAAGTCGAAACCCGTTGAGGGTGCAGCGCGCAATGGTGCCCACGCCACCCGGCGAGAAAATCAAACAAGCAGCCGACATCATATCCAACGCAACATATCCGATTGTCATGGCGGGTAACGGGGTGATCCGTGCTGGGGCAACTGACGAGCTGGTCGCGTTTGTGGAACGCTTGAACATTCCGGTCGCGACCACGTTCATGGCGAAGGGAGCGGTCCCGTCATCTCACTCGCTGAGTCTTGGCACGGTCGGGTTGCAGGCGCACGACTACGTTAGCTGTGGCTTTGATCGCGCAGACGTCATTGTGTGTGTGGGCTACGACATGGTGGAATACCATCCTTACTTGTGGCACCCAGATAGCGATCGCCAAATCATACATATCGATTCTTCGCCAGCAGAGGTGGACGAACACTATATCTTAGCCGCGGGTGTGATCGGCAACATCGGTGAGGCGCTGACACGAATTGCGGCGGAGGCGACACCGCGAAAAAATTTTCAAGCCGCGACCTTGAGGCAGACGATTGCGGATGAACTGTCGGAGCACGCGGAGGACCAATCGTTCCCGATGAAACCACAAAGAATCGTCTGGGATCTGCGGCAGGCCCTGAAACCCGAGGACATCGTGGTCAGTGATGTCGGTGCCCACAAAATGTGGATGGCGCGGATGTACGAAGCCGAACGACCAAATACATGTATTATTTCAAACGGTTTTGCCTCGATGGGCATCGGTGTGCCCGGAGCCATCGCCGCCAAACTCGCGTTTCCGGATCGGACGGCGGTGACGGTGACTGGTGATGCTGGTTTCCTAATGAACTCGCAGGAAATCGAAACTGCGCTTCGAGTTGGTGCTGCCATCGTGATCTTGATTTGGACTGACAGTCAGTACGGGCTCATCAAGTGGCACCAACTCCGCAAGTTCGATCGTCCGAGCAACATCGATTTCAGCAACCCAGATTTCGTAAAGTATGCGGAGAGCTTTGGTGCCAAAGGTTATCGAGTTGAAAGCGCCGCCGATCTTGTGCCAACGCTGAAAAAAGCCATCGCGGACGATACTGTCGTAGTCATTGATTGTCCGGTCGATTACTCGGAGAACATGAAGTTGACCGAGAAGTTGGGTCAGTTGGTTTGTTCGATTTGATATCTAGACAAAAGGGCTTCCTTGCTGCCCGATAAAGAACTTGCGGGAGAAAGGAATTCCGTTCTTGTGCCCGAACACTTCCCACTGATGGTTCCCGGTGCCAAGCCCGACAAAACATACGCTGACGTGCAGGCACCCTACGACGGAAGCCTCATTGGCACCGTAGAGCGCACTGATCTGGTTGGAGTCGATGTAGCCCTCAAGACCGCGCATCGTCTCTTTCGAGATCGAGATGCTTGGCTCCCTGCGGGTGAGCGGATTATCATCCTCGAACGTGCAGCGGCGATCATGTCCGAGCAAAGGGATGAACTCGCGATCGAGTCCGCTCGGGAGGGAGGTAAGCCACTGGTCGATTCTTTGGTAGAGGCGGACCGGGCGGTCGATAGTATCAAGAGTTGCGCCGAGCACTTGCGGACGCAAAGTGGTACCGAGATTCCAATGGGGCTCAATGCTGGTTCCAGCGGACGGTTAGCTTTTACACGACAGGAGCCCATCGGTGTGGTCGTAGCGTTCAGCGCGTTTAACCACCCGCTGAACCTGGTGGCTCATCAAATCGGTCCCGCCATTGCGACGGGATGTCCGGTTATCATCAAACCAGCTGAAGCAACGCCCCTGTCGTGTATGCGTCTGGTCAGAATTTTCAGACAGGCGGGTTTGCCCGAAGAGTGGTGTCAGGCTCTGCAAACAACCGATTTGGATGTTGCGGGCGCTCTCATGAGCGATCCACGAGTCGCGTTCTTCAGCTTCATCGGCAGCGATCGCGTGGGATGGATGCTCCGGTCGAAGCTAGCACCGGGTACGCGGTGTGCCCTCGAGCACGGCGGCGCGGCACCGGTGATTGTTGCGAAGGATGCGGACCTGGATAATGCTCTCCCCCTCCTTAGCAAAGGCGGATTTTACCACGCCGGACAGGTGTGTGTCTCTGTTCAGCGGGTGTTTGCTCACGAACAGATCGCACGTGACTTGGCCGCCGGGTTGGCGGACGTGAGCAAGGCACTCACCGTGGGAGATCCTACCTTGAAAGACACGGACGTTGGTCCGCTGATCAGGGAAGCCGAAGTGCATCGCGTGCGTGAATGGGTGGGCGAAGCAGTCGATGGTGGTGCGGAGGTTCTGTCCGGTGGCGAACCTTTGAAGAATCGTTGTTACAAACCGACCGTGTTGTTCAATCCACCGGGTGACGCGAGAGTGAGCACAGACGAGATATTTGGGCCCGTAATCTGTATTTACCCTTTCGACGATTTGGATGCGGCAATTCTGCGGGCAAACGAATTACCGGTGGCGTTCCAAGCGTCGGTGTTCACTCGCGACGTAGACACGGCGTTGCGAACGGCGCGGCGGCTCGATGCCTCGGCGGTGATGGTGAACGATCACTCGGCGTTCCGCGTCGATTGGATGCC
>JAZDDC010000332.1:0-9640 GCA_036679565.1 Gemmatimonadota bacterium | reverse complement strand
GAGGTTCTGTTCTTCACCGATCCGGTTGACGACGTGTGGCTTCAACAAGCACCGGAGTTCCAGAGCAAGAAATGGCAATCGGTTGGACGTGGCGATGTGTCGTTGGGCACCGAAGACGAGCAAAAAAAGGCAGAGGCAGATCTCAAACAACACGCCGACTCACACAAAGATCTGCTTGACGCCCTACACCAACATCTCACCGATGAGGTCAAGGAGATACGTCTCACCAATAGACTGACGTCGTCGGCCGCGTGTCTGGTGAGCGGTACGGATGACATTGCGGCGCCAATCGCCGAGATGTTGCGGCGGGCGGGACAGGAAGTACCGGACGTCAAACAAATTCTCGAGTTAAATCCGAAACACGAGATCGTCCAAAAGTTACAAGCCCGTTTTGACAAGGACTCCAACGACTCAACGGTTGCAGACTACGCCAAGTTATTGTTCGGCCAAGCGGTGTTGGCAGAGGGCGGCCAGCTTACCGATCCCGCGGACTTCAGCAAGCGAGTTGCCAACCTCATGGCGAAGGGACTGTGAACGCGGATCACGGGCGAACGGTGTTGGGTTTGTTGCGTCGCGGGGGGTTGATAGTCGTAACAATCGGCTTTTGGGCACATCCCATTGTCGCACAATCGGCCCCGACAAACGATTACTGGGTGTACGTGGCGGCCGAGTCCGCCGACCTGGTACATCTGGTGCGTTTCGGACCCGGTGGTGCAGAACTCGAGAAAACAATTGTCGTCGGCGAATCTTCTGTCGAAACGGAAGGTCCCCACGGGCTTCGTATCTCACCGGACAAACGGTACCTGTACATGACAACCGGTCATGGAATCCCCGATGGAAAGATTTGGAAGTTCGAGACCGGCACCGACACCCTTGTAGCGGCGCCCATCCTCTTGGGATTCTTTCCCGCAACACTCGACCTCACACCGGACGGTTTGTACGCATTCATTGTCAACTTCAATTTGCACGGCGAGCCGGTTCCATCGACGGTGTCCGTCGTCTACACACCAACCATGATGGAAGTGACACAGACAGAAACCTGTGTCATGCCACACGGGAATCGTATGAGTCCGTCAGGAACCCACACTTATTCTGCTTGCATGATGGACGACCAGATCGTCGAGTTGGACACTCAGACATTTGAGGTTGCCAGAAGGTTCAGTGTATCGAAAGGGCGAGAAGGTCCCGTCAGTCTAACCGGTGGAACGCCGATGCAACCCACGTGTTCGCCAACATGGGTACAAACCGACCCATCCGGCGATCTACTTTACGTCGCTTGCAACAAAGGCGACGAGATACTGGAAATCGCCATCGACGGTTGGCGACTAGTCCGAAGATTTCCGACCGGACGCGGACCGTACAACATGGCAATCACACCGGACGGTACTACGCTGGTCACGAGTCTCAAACAGGGCGCAGGAGTACAGTTTTTCTCATTGCCGAGCGGGGAAAGTCGAGGAATCGTCGAATCATCAACAACGGTAACGCACGGTGTGGAGGTCACGCCGGATTCCCGATATGTGTTTATCTCGGTTGAAGGAGTCGGTGCCGAGCCTGGGAAAGTCGATATTTACGACATCGCGTCTTTGGAAATGGTCGGTTCTGTGGCCGTTGGCCAGCAAGCCGGAGGGATTGCCTTTTGGAAGATGACGGCCAACTGACGAACCTCACTCACTCACGGGCCTGTCTTTCGGCTGAACTTTCACCGCCCAAATCCCGCTGTTGGTATCCGTAAAGAACACGTTCCCCTTAAACGGCATCGCACTCCACACCATCGGCGAATTTGCCACGTACCCCGCACGATCGAAGGGTTTGAACACCGCGATTTCCCGCCCTTGCGTGTACAGATTCCCCATCAGCTCACCGGACACATCAACGACACGTAGTCCACCCTCATAGTACGCTTGGTACAGAACGTCATCTTCAACCCAAATGTTGTGCGTTCCGTATTCGGTCACTTCGTATCGCGCGACCATGTCAGGATGCTCTGGGTCAGTAAAATCCACAACTTGGATATAGCCTTGTGTCGTCAAGGGTGATCCACCCATTCCGGTCTGCGGGTCGTACCGCTGCGCATAGTCCCCGCGCGGTGCACCGGTCCCGCTATTGGCCAACCCCCGTCTGGACATGATCTCGTCGCCAAGAAACAGATAGAACTTTCCCGTTTCCTCCTGATGGTACGGGAATACCGCGTGCGTACCGCCGGACGGTACCGGATAGCTTGTGACGAACACTGGGTTCTCAATGCTTCCACCCCAACGACCATTGCCAACATCTACCACAACGACACCGGTTCCCCATTCCGCGGAGTAGGCAATGCCATCGTGTACCCACACGTCGTGTACACGACTATCCGGATGATTATATTCGCTCACGAATTGCGGATTGCGCAAGTCACGCACGTCGATGATGACGTACTTGTCACCGCCTGACAGCGCAAACAAATAATCCTCCGTCGGATACGCGTTGTGCACGCCACCGGTGAGGCGTTCATCAAAACTGGATGCAATCGTTGGGTGGGCGGGATCTGCCAAGTCTAGAATGACAACACCGTTGCGGCGATTCGAGGCGCCTTCTCGCGTTATGGTGGCATAGCGCGCATCGGGAGAAACCTTGACGTCATTCACGGCACGTGCATCGACTTGAATCGAATCCGTCTTGATGATGTTCGAAGGATCCGTCACGTCGAACACATAAGCATGTCCGCCGGAAACCTTCGAGCCTGTTATCGCATAGTCGCGCCCATCTTGGCCCTCAAAAACCCAAAAGTCGGTGGTGCGCATCGTGGATTGACGACCCATACCAACCACTTCGAGCGGCCGGACGACATCTCGCGGCACAACGCTAAAAGACTTTGCTGCGGTCAATGAACCTGTGGTCGCCATGACCGTGTACACACCCGGCACGTCCGCGACAAACTTGCCACCCTTGAGTTGGCCCGGCGCACTTGTGCCAATCATCCCCTCGGCGGGGACAAACGAATGCGTCCAAGCAATCGGCACATCGCCGATCGGTACACCCTGATCGTCGTGTGCGACCGCCGTAAATGTCTGCACGTCGCCGGTTCGCACTTCATTTTCGCCACCCGTGATCTCAATACCAGACGCCGGAAACGGCGCGATGTAGTGACGGACCGATGATTCAACGCCTTCGAACGAGGCCGTCACCGTAACCGCGCCCGTTGTGACTGCGGTGACGTTGCCAAACTGATCGATACTCGCAACGCTGTTGTTGGAAGTCGCCCAATAGAACGACGCTCCAGGGCGCCGAGTGCCATCGGCGTGAAGCGCGTTGGCAACGTGACGGACACGTGTACCCTCGTACAACGAACCATCGGGCTGCGTGGCAATTTCGATCCGAGTCACCCGCGGCCACCGAACCGAAACCGGAACACTCAGGGTCACCGGGTCGCCAACGTCACCCGAATATGTGGCGATGATTTCGTAGGAGTCGCCATCTCGTATTCGCACACCCCGCCGTGGGCCAACTACCCTAAGCCGCGCCTCTATGACGTTCCCGGTGGCATCCAGCGCCACCACCGACAATGGCACGCCCTCACCGACTCGGACGGTGACAGATGCCGGTCGAGCTAGGAGGCTTGCTACATCTTGTGCGTTGGCCGCGGACGCGACGACGAGTGCAACTGCCAGTGCAGCCAGGGATGCTAGAGACGAGCGCGACATTAAGACTCCGGGACAAGGGTGTACGGTCTATCCCGGAACTTAAGGCAGTGCGAGAAGGGCGGAAGAAGCGGGGGTTAACAACTTCGAACTTCGAACTTCGAACTTCGAACGTTGACGTTGAAAGTTGAAAGTTGAAAGTTGAACGTTGAACGTTGATCAAGTCATCTAGCCCACTCCAACAGATACACCAAGCTTCACCGTCACCAAATTTGCTTCACTCTGAATAGGCGTGATAAACACCGAACCGTCAGAACGCTCCTGGATGCTCCCTCTCCGCAAATACTCCGTCACGCCATTGCGAAGCGTCCGGACCGACATATCAAGGGCCACCGGTCGTGTACCGTTAGACAATTGTATCAGCACCCCGGCGCCACCCGAACTGGCAAACGTCACGTCGTCAAAATTCGTGGAGCTGGCGAATGAATGGTCGAAGTCAGCGGTACCGCTGACGGAGGACACGGTCGCAAAGTACGAGAAACCAACAGTGCCGTACACGTATGGCCGGATGGGGCCCGAACCAAGTGTCAATTGCGGTCCAAGACCAAACGACGCGATCCAATTGTTGGTGGTGACATCGACACTTACACGCTGAATGGTGTTGCTCAGCGGTTGTGTGATTCGTTCATGACCATACGAGAGCACCGACCCGTCCAACCGGAGCCCAAAGAGACCGTTCCGATCGAAATTGAAGAGTGCAAATAAATTTGCTCCGCCACCAAGACCTACGAAATCCGAGAATTCCCCGGTTGGCACCGCCAACACAATTCCACCACCCAATTTCACACGTTCGCTTTTTACCTCTTCCAATCCCTGCGCGGACGCGCCGACGGGCCCGGCCATCAACGCGAGAGCGAATAGCCCATGGATATGAACCTGTTTCATGTGGCCTCCTTTTCAAGCTGACCTCTTGTCTGCCCGATAAGAAAGCAACGCCCGTGCCTCAATTTCAAAAATCCATAAACGATTATGGCCCAACGAGTTACGAGCACAACATCGATATAGTCTCGTTTTATTTTGTCCTCTTCCGTGGACGGGCGGCGTAGCAGGTTTTAGCTTGCGATCCCGCACTGAATCGACCCAAACCTACGTAACGGCGGAGAATCCCAGCGTACAGTGAGCCATCCCGACACATCTGCAAATAGCGATAAAGCAAACGGCTCCGCCACGGGACACGGATTCGGAACAGCTCCGGTCTTTCTGGCCAGCGTCAGCACCATCCTCGGCGCCATCCTCTATTTGCGGTTTGGCTACGCCGTGGCACACACCGGCCTGGCCGGGACGCTTCTCATCATTGTGCTCGCACATTCGGTCACGATTCCCACCGCGCTTGCCATAGCGGAAATTGCCACAAATCGACGTGTCGAGGGGGGTGGAGCATACTTCATCATCTCCCGGTCGTTCGGGACAACGATCGGGGGAGCGATCGGTATCACGCTGTTCTTCTCCCAGGCCATCTCGGTCGGTTTTTACATGATCGCGTTCGCGAAGGCGTTCGAGGTCCTCATGCCGTATTGGACGTCCGTTCTGGGCGACACCTACCGTATTCAATACATCTCGGTGCCCGGGACCATGGCGCTGGCCGCTCTTGTGCTCACACGGGGTGCCAAGGTCGGTGTCGGGATGCTGTGGGCCGTAGCCGTGGTCATTGGGGCTTCCCTGATACTGTTTTGGATGGGATCGGCTCCTGAGGGCCAGGCACCGGCGTCGATCGGCCTCCTGGAGCGAATCGACGTACGCGATCCGTTCATGCTCGTCTTCGCCACGGTGTTCCCAGCGCCATCCCACTTGGCGTCCTGGCAGCCACCATCGTCGGCATGGTGATCTATGTGCTGGTAGCTATCAAGCTCGCCGCGTCCGCGACACCGGAGGTCATGGCCAGTAACGAGTTCGTGATGGCCGATATCGCCGTTTGGGGGCCCATCATCCATATCGGATTGGGCTGCGCTGCACTCTCATCAGCGGTTGGATCGATCTTGGTCGCGCCACGGACCCTTCAGGCACTCGGCGCCGACAACATTTTCCCCACCGCCCGCGTGAATGATTACCTCTCAACCGGCCGGGGGAAAACGAATGAACCATTCAACGCCACGCTCATCACGGCGGCTCTGGCCATCGTCACAGTTGCGCTCGGCGATATCGATTTGGTGGCGCGTATCATCTCGATGTTCTTCTTGGCGACATACGGCGCTTTGTGCCTGATCAGCTTCTTAGAGCACTTTGCCGCCCGCCCCAGTTATCGGCCGAGTTTTCGGTCGAAGTGGTATGTGAGCTTGCTGGGGTTCGTGATGTGCGTGTTCCTGATGTTTCAGATGTATCCGTTTTACGCCTTCGTCGCAGTACTCCTTATGATGGGGACTTATTATTGGCTCCGTACCCATCGGCATGCAGATGATCTAGCAGCCATTTTCACGGGCGTGATGACACAGGCCACACGCTATTCACAGATCAAGCTCCAAAAAACCCGCCAACGAGTTAGTAGCGACGAGTGGCGTCCCAGTGTAATCATGGTCAACGGGCGGACGTTCTCTCGATCGTCACCGTTGCAATTTTTGTCATGGATTTGTCATCGCTATGGCGTCGGTACCTACCTTCATTTTATCCCGGGGCAGCTAAGTCCGGAGACGTACCGCGAGAGTCGAAAATTCCAGACAAGGCTCATCGATTTAGTGGAGGCTCGCCGTAGCGCTATCTACGTCGATACCATGATCTCGCCATCCATGCGTTCCGCCCTGGCACAGGCCCTGCAACTTCCGGGCGTTTCTGGTGTGGAGAACAACAGTATTCTGTTCGAATTCTCCGATCACGATCCTATTGAAGTTCTTGAAGAGGTGACGGACGGTTGCCGAATGGCCGATGCAGCACGGATCAACAGTTTTATCCTGCGCCACGGCGAACACTTTTTTGGGAGCCGTGCCACGATCGATATTTGGCTGACTTGGCACGACTATCAAAACGCGAATTTAATGATACTGATCGCCTACATTTTGCTTGGAACCTCAGATTGGGAACGGGCCGAGATTAGAATTTATGCCGCGTTCCCTAAATCGGACGTACAAAGCCAACGGGCACGCCTCTCGGAGATGATACAGACCGGACGGCTCCCAATCAGCGAAAAGAACCTCCGGATTATTCCCACGACGACTGATGTAGATTTCGATCAACTCGTCGAGAATCGTTCTGCCGGAACGGACTTGGTAGTTTTAGGTTTCACAGAAGAACGCCTGGCCGCCAAGGGCGCTGAGTTATTTCATAGGCATCAAAAACTACGAGATGTTCTCTTTGTGTCCGCCAAGGAACAGATCGTTATAGAATGATGAATGACAAAATGGAAAATCCCTTCCTAAAACGCATATTTCGGATTCCGTTCGACAACATTCGCGCAGAACACGTCGAACCGGCCATTGATGTGCTAGTGAAAAACGCACAGCAGCACATCGACACTATCGCTGACCAAACCAGGACCCCCACGTACGAGAGTACTTTGAGCGCTTTAGAAGATGCGTTAGAAGATCTCGAATGGGCGGCCGGTGTCATAGGGCACCTGGAGTCTGTGGCAACGTACCCTGAATACCGATCCGCGTATGAGCGGGTACAACCCAAGCTCAGCCGGTTTTCCACAGCTATCACCCTGAACGATAAGTTGTGGGCTGTTTTGAAACGTTACGCCGAAACCGCCGAGGCCGCCAACCTGCCGAGCGATCGGGCACGGCACCTCAAGAAAACAATCGACGATTTTAGACGACATGGCGCAGACCTCAACGCCGACGACAAAAAGAAAATTGCGGAATGCAACGTGGAACTGTCGGAGTTGACAACAAAGTTCGCTCAAAATGTACTCGACTCGACAAACGCATTCGAACTGATCCTCACGGACAAAAAAGATCTTGCGGGGCTTCCACCCTCCGCCGTGGCGGCAGCTCGTCAGAGCGCCGAGGCAAAGAACAACCCGGGGTGGCGCTTCACATTACACGCGCCGAGTTACATCCCGCTCATGACCTACCTCGACAGCACGTCCATACGAGAGAATGTATGGCGCGCCCACAACTCGCGTGCAGCAAGCGAACAGACGGACAATAGACCTATCATCCGCCGTATCCTTCAGCTTCGCCGTACGAAAGCAAACATCCTCGGTTACAAGGATTTCGCCGACCTGGCGTTGGAAGATCGCATGGCCGGGACTGGAACGCGTGCACGCGGATTCGTTGCAGACCTCCGGGAAAAAACGGAACCGTTTTTTGCCCGCGAAAATGAAGAACTCGAAGCTTTCCGAGCCACCGTGGACGGAGATGCGCCCATTGCGCCTTGGGACATCGCGTACTACGCGGAGAAACAACGCCGTGCAGATTTCGATTTCGACGAAGAGGAGTTACGGCCGTACTTTCCGGTAGATCAAGTACTGTCAGGCCTGTTCGCCACGATTACCAAACTCTATGGCGTGACGATCGAGCCATCTCACGATCTGCCCACCTGGGACAAGGACGTTAAGACCTACCGCATCTTAGACGGCGACGCCCACCTGGGTTCATTTTATGTGGATCTCTACCCGCGCGAAAATAAACGCGACGGCGCCTGGATGAATGGTTTGATTTTGGGTACGCCACCCGAACCACACCTAGGGCTCTTCTGCGCAAACGCTAACCCTCCCGTCGCCGACAAACCGGCATTGTTTACACACCGCGAAGTCGAAACACTTTTTCATGAGTTCGGGCATTTGATGCACCACTGCCTCAGCCAAGTTGATGTGCGCAGCCTCGGTGGAACTAATGTCGCGTGGGATTTTGTCGAGTTGCCGTCGCAGATAATGGAAAACTGGTGCTGGGAACGTGAGGCGCTCGACATGTTCGCCCGCCACTACGAAACCGGGGAGACAATACCAAACGAACTCTTCGAGAAGATGGCGTCGGCACGCACGTTCCGTGCAGCAAACGCGCAAATGCGACAACTCGGCTTCGCCACGCTTGATCTCAACCTCCATTGTGAGTACGACCCCAACGGAAATGTGAATGTGGTCGAATTTTCCCGTGCGATTCTCGAAGCACACGCACCAACCACTTTGCCTGACGACTACGCCTTTGTCACCAGCTTCTCTCACCTCTTTTCGAGTCCGGTTGGTTACGCGGCAGGTTACTACTCCTACAAATGGTCCGAAGTGTTGGACGCAGATGCGTTTACTCGGTTCCAGCACGAGGGTGTGTTTGCCAGAGAAGTCGGCGAATCGTTCCGACGTTCCATCTTAGCACGGGGGGACAGTCGTGACCCAATGGAGTCGTACCGCGAGTTCATGGGTAGAGATCCGAAACTCGAGCCTCTTCTGGTCCGGCAGGGGCTGACTTAGACGTTACCTGTTACGGTAGTATCTTTAAGGAATGAGACGCTGACCCCCGGCGTCTCCCTGGGTCACGGAAAACGGGTATGACATGAAAAATCGCATTCTACTACCGGTGGTGGCGCTCGCGTTTGCGTGCGGCGGTACACCCCTCAATCCAAATGACTTCGATATCGACGGGGGCTGGGGTGGGAATTTTACCCTGGGCGGGTCCACGTTTCCAATAGGATTTACCCTCTCACCCAAAGAGGACGGGGTCACCGAACGTTACGACGCAGATGGAAATTTCTTTACGTCTTTCCGAAATTCCCGGATAAACGGCCGAGCCGAATACAACACGAGTACCGGTGCAATCTCCATTGAATTCCCACTGTTCCCCGTTCCAACTACGGCCATGCAAGGAACGGTGGAGGGATCGACCATGTTCTTGAGCGAGGATATCGTCTGCTTCTGCACGCTCGCGCTCGTTCGCCAGGACTCGACCTCTGCGCAGTAACTGACGAAAACTGAGCTTGAGAGGTTCAATGCCCGGAAGCCATCCCGTCTTTCCGCGGATCTGATGCCGCGGCCCAACCACGCGTTAACCTCATGACGGCTTGAGCACCACCAAAAGCAACGTTCGTAGGATCTG
>JAZDDC010000331.1:0-4367 GCA_036679565.1 Gemmatimonadota bacterium | reverse complement strand
CCCGACCATCGAGCAATCACCGGAGAACCATACGCCAATGACAACTGCCGACGTGCAGAACAGCCCAGATATCGAAGCGATCCAGCGGAGGATTGAGCAAGAGAGCGGATTCGTCGGCCGACTAAGTGACGAGATCGGGCGGGTCATCGTGGGCCAACGCTACATGGTGGACCGGCTCCTTGTGGCCATGCTGGCAAATGGCCACGTCCTGCTGGAGGGGGTGCCTGGTCTCGCCAAAACCCTGACCGTACGCACGCTCTCCCGGGCCATTCAAACAAAATTCCAACGTATCCAGTTCACACCGGACCTGTTGCCGGCAGACTTAATCGGAACACTGATTTACGACCAGAAAGATGGCGCCTTCAAAACAAAAAAAGGACCCATCTTCGCAAATATCATCTTGGCAGACGAAATCAACCGGTCGCCGGCGAAAGTGCAGTCGGCATTATTGGAAGCGATGCAAGAGCACACGGTGACGATCGGCGAGCACACGTATCCACTGGACGATCCGTTTTTGGTTCTGGCAACGCAAAACCCCATCGAACAAGAGGGAACGTATCCGTTGCCCGAAGCGCAGATCGATCGGTTCATGTTGAAATTGTCCGTCAGTTATCCGAGCAAAGAGGATGAATTACAGATTATGCGTAGGATGGCGAGCGGAACTGAGCCCGACGTGGAACCGGTGGTGACACCGGAGGAGATCCTGCGCGCCCGCGACGCCGTGAACGCGATTTACATGGATGCGAAAGTCGAGCATTACATCATCGATTTGATTTTCGCCACCCGGGATCCAAAGAGCTACGGTCTCGACGATCTCGAAGACCTCATCTCATACGGCGGTTCCCCGCGCGCCTCCATCTGCCTTGCCCGCACCGCCAAAGCCCACGCATTCTTACGACGACGCGGATACGTAACACCCGAAGACGTACGCGCCATGGCCATGGACGTCCTACGCCACCGCGTCATAGTGACGTATGAAGCAGAGGCCGAAGAAGTCACATCAGAAGACGTAGTACAACGCGTCCTAAACAAAATAGAAGTCCCGTAAGTGATAACCGTCATGGATCGCCGCTCACGACCCCGAATAGCGGGTGGCTGGCAGCTGGCAGCTGGTAGCCTGCAGCCGGAGGCTGCCGACAATTGATCCCCAAAGAGATTCTAAAAAAGATTCGTCGCCTCGAAATCTCGACACGGGGTCTGGTGAACGATGTTTTCTCCGGCGAATACCACTCGGTTTTCAAGGGCCGTGGAATGAATTTCGCCGAGGTACGGGAATACCAGTACGGCGACGACATCCGAACGCTTGATTGGAACGTGACCGCTCGTGTCGGCGCACCCTACGTCAAGGTCCACGAAGAAGAACGCGAACTCACGGTGATGCTCGTTGTTGACGTCAGCGGCTCGGGCGACTTTGGCACCGTCGAACGCATGAAAGGCGAAATGGCCGTGGAAATCTGCGCGCTGTTGGCGTTCTCCGCGGTGAAAAACAACGACAAGGTCGGTTTAATCATCTTTACCGATCACGTCGAGAAGTTCATCCCGCCACGCAAAGGGCGCAGTCACGTCTTGCGCATGCTTCGCGAACTACTCTTCCTTGAACCGAAGGGCCGTGGCACCAACCTCGAGGACGCGTTGGCGTTCTTGACAAACGTCACGCGACGACGCGCAGTGGTCTTTCTTGTCTCAGATTTTTTGACCACGAACTACGAACGCGCCCTCACGGTCGCCGGCAGGAGACACGATGTGGTGGCCATCCAGCTGACGGACCCCCGAGAGGAACGTCTACCGGCGGTGGGGTTTATGGAACTCGAAGACGCCGAAACGGGCGAGATGTTTCTCGTCGATACGTCGGATTCGCACAGTCGAAACAATTTTGAGCAGATTGCCATGCAACGAAAAACGGAGCGGGAACGTCTCTTTCGCTCGATGAAAGTCGATTTCGTGGAGGTTGGCACGGAGCAGCGAGATTATCGATCGCTTGCCACGTTTTTTCGGCAGCGCGCACGTCGCAGCCGGTAAACCCTAGGGTACGTCAAGACTATCAGACCGATGACGCTGTATATAGGAATACGAAATTGGAGCCTCTTCCTGGCAACGGCCTGCACGTCAGGATTTGGCCAGCATCTGGTTGCTCAGGGACCGGTCACTGCCCAGGTGAGTGCCAGCGCCGACCACGTCACCATCGGCGACCATGTCACGCTTCGGTTTACGATCGACCATGCCGCTGACGCGGTCGTTATCTGGCCGGACTCGCTGCCTAACATTACCCCATTCGAGCAATTGGCCTCGCATGCTCCTACGTCATCTCCGCTGGCGGATCAAACCGTTCGCGCGGAGGCGACGTATGTCGTGGCCGCGTTTGAATTAGGTGAACTGAACTTCCCGGCCGTTTCGTTCCCTGTGATCGGGGCCTCCGGTGATACAACGCTGGCAAACAGTGACGCATTCGATGTCGTCATCGCCACCGTCGGGTTGGATGGTTCCGAAGACATCCGGGGCATCAAACCGCCACTCGCCATACCGCTCAGTTGGATCGTGGTCGCCCTCTGGCTCAGCGTAGCGATTGCGGTGCTTGTAGGCGGATGGTTTATCTATCGCCGCATCAGACAACGCGACAAACCGGTCCTTCCTGCCCGAACCGCAGCCCCACCACAACCGGCCCATGTCATCGCATACGAGGCACTGGACCGGCTCGAGCAATCGTCGATGCTTGAAGACGAAGAGATTCAACGATGGTATTCCGAAGTTTCACAAATCATCCGTGTTTACATCGAAGGGCGTTACGATGTGCCGGCAATGGAAATGGCGTCAGGCGATATCATGAATGGTCTCGAGCCATTTCGGCTGGACTATCGAGCACTCGACCAGTTTCGCGACTTCTTCGAACGGTCCGACCTCGTGAAGTTCGCCAAACACCGGCCGTCCATTGAAAAATGTCGCCAGTTGGTTGAGTCAGCTCGCAAGCTCGTCGATCTGACACGTGTGACGGACACCGTCGTTACGACCACCACCGACAACGCCGCGGCCGCTTGATGTTCTACCGATTCGCCGATCCGCAATTCCTGATCTTGCTCACGATGATCCCACTACTGGCCATCTGGTTTTGGAAGGTTCAATCGCGACGCGGATCCACAATCCGCTATTCCAACATCGAGCGTGTTAAGGTGGCAGCCGGTACCCGCGCCGGTTGGTTTCGCCACATCTTGCCAACGTTTCGACTACTGGCCCTATCGGCACTCATTGTCGCCTTTGCGCGCCCACAAACCGGGATAACCAGCGACACGGTATCGACTGAAGGCATCGACATCATGCTCGCGTTGGATCTTTCGAGTTCGATGTTGGCAGAAGACCTGCGTCCCAACCGTGTGGAGGCGGCAAAAGAGGTTGCGGCAGAATTCGTCAGCGGTAGGCGGAGCGACCGCATCGGTCTCGTCGTCTTCGCGGCGGAGGCTTACACACAGGCACCATTGACTCTCGACTACAACATCGTCGCGAATTTTCTCCAAACCCTCGAAGTTGGTCTGATCGCGGACGGCACGGCCATAGGAATGGGCATCGCAACCGCCGTCAAGCGATTGCAAAACAGTCGCGCGGCATCACGTGTCGTCATCGTTCTCACCGATGGTCGGAACAATCGGGGGGAGATAGACCCGGTCACCGCCGCACAACTCGCAAGCGCGCTGGGCATCCGCGTCTATACAATCGGCGTCGGAACACGCGGAGAAGCCCCGTATCCAGTGGATGATCCGACCTTCGGGCGGCGCTATGTCAACGTCCGTGTCGATATCGACGAGACGACGTTGCGCGAAGCAGCCGAACTCACCGGTGGCAGATACTTCAGAGCTACGAACCGGGAGAGTCTTCAACAGATTTACGAAGAAATCGACGCTTTGGAACGGACGGCGATTGAAGTCGAGCATTTTACACAGTATGGCGAACTATTCCATTACCCGGCCGCACTCGGATTCCTGTTGCTCATAGCCGAGTTTGGCCTGGCAAATACAAGGCTGAGGAAAATCCCGTAACATGTTTCGATTCGGTTCGCCGCTTTACCTTTACGCATTCGTGTTGGTGCCAATGCTCGCGGCGTTTTTGTGGTGGGCCGTTGCCGCGCGTCGCAAAACCATCAACCGGTTCGGTGATGCAGACCTGGTCGCCACGTTGAGCAAAAGTGTGAGCCAACGAGCCCGCGTGATCAAGACCATACTCATCTTGATCGGTGTGTCACTGCTGATCGGTGCAATGGCCCGGCCGCAATTCGGCACCCGTATCGAAACCGTTCGCCGCGAGGGCAAGGATGTCATGATTGCGCTCGACGTATCGGCTTCCATGCTGGCCAGGGACATTGTGCCAAGCAGACTTGAAAA
>JAZDDC010000330.1:0-6014 GCA_036679565.1 Gemmatimonadota bacterium | reverse complement strand
ACCATGTTCCGGTCTTGCATGTCGTACACGAGCATTTCAGTTTGGGAGACGCTGTCCTCACCGGCCATCTCGTACTTGTACGTTTCGAGCTTAGGCCGCCCATCCGTTATGTGGTGAATCACCCATAAGTCCCCTACTGCCCGACGGTCGCGGCGGGTCATTGCAAAGTGTCGAGAGTCGTGCGACCATGTAATGCCAGCCGCTTGACGCTTCTCCCAGTTTTCCTTCGTCTCGTCGTCGTGTTGTCCCCGTCCATACGACCCGTAGCAATAGTCCGTCTGGCCATCGGTGGTCAGTTGTGTCTCTGTGACATCGATAGAGTCTTCCGCACTTTCCGCATCGTCGCCAGACTTTCCTCGACGAGCATCTACGATCTGCCCGTAATCTTCGCCACTCATGACATGCAGGTTGCATTGTTTGGTGAAAACTACCCATTGATCGTCCGGCGACACGCTCGCCCACCTTGGATGATTGTCCGGCGCTTCATAGTCTTCCAATTCACGCAGCACACGAGTGTTCACATCATACTCGAAGTGAAATACCTTTTTCTTAGCCTCCTTACGGCTCCGCCCACGTTCCTGCTCCTCGTCCTCCTCTTCCTCGTCCTCTTCCTCGTCCTCCACATCGGCATCATCCCGTTCCTCGTCTTGCGATGACTCTACTTCGAACTGTAGAGTATTGTCATC
Organism: Gemmatimonadota bacterium; assembly: GCA_036679565.1. Lineage (GTDB taxonomy): Bacteria > Gemmatimonadota > Gemmatimonadetes > Gemmatimonadales > GWC2-71-9 > JAZDDC01. The sequence continues at coordinate 5,328 of JAZDDC010000330.1, read as the reverse complement.
GATGAAACGGATGTTACGAATCGGCAGGTGTTGTGCATCCCACGGATCGCGCGTGATGCGAGTCAGTTCGGAAGCAATACGATCGTTGTCGAAGAGTTGTCGCTTTGTTCCGGCTGCGGGGTCCACGATGTTATAAAACGTCCCAACGGTTGTTTCCCACTCATACCAGAAACGATCTCCCTCCTTGATCCACTGCGGATCGACCGCCGTGCCATGCACCATGTTGCGCACCTTGTACGGCGCAAAACGTCCCGCAAGTCGATAGTTGGCGTTAGTTTGTACCTCGTGACCCTGCTGTGCTGACCCGATCGCCGGCACGAGGATAACCATGCAGGCAAGTAACCATCGCGACATGACACGCCCTCCTAAAACGAGTTAAAAACTCTCAACGTTCAACGCTCAACGCTCAACGCTCAGCATCAACATTCGGCGTTTCAACGTTCAAGTACCTGTTAGGGCGGGCTTAATAAACCACGGCCCCGCTGCCGGATCAATCACTAAACGTTGATGCTGAGCGTTGAGCTTGAGTGTTGAACGTTGAACGTTGAACTAGGGTTGGACGTCGAGAAGTTCCACATCAAATACCAACGTCGCATTCCCGGGAATAACGTCATCAATCCCGGCGGTTCCGTATCCCAACGCCGGCGGAATCACCAGTTTGCGCATTCCTCCAACCAACATCCCCTGCACCCCTTCATCCCAACCACGGATAACCTGTCCGCGGCCGAGTGGGAAGTCGAAGGGCTCGTTCCGGTCGCGACTGCTATCGAATTTTTTACCGTCAATCAACCAACCGGTGTAGTGGACCGTAACATTGGCGCCGACCACAGCTTCTTCACCGGAGCCCACCGCTAAATCTTGATAGTACAAACCTGAAGTAGTTTGTGTCATCGCCGCGAGATCCACATTTAACTCCGGTGCAAAGTCAGCGTTCGTAAGCGGGCCCACCGCCGTCGGAAGGTCACTCCCGCAACTCATAAAAAGTGTCATCAAAAACAAACAAGACAAACGTTTCATACAAGCTCCCTGTGTTTTAACTGGAAAATAGATACTTCGTGACTGGCCGAAGGCAGCCTCTGCTTTGAATAGATCGTTGAGAGTTGAAAGTTGAGTGTTGAACGTTGAACGTTGCGCAGTAATCAAAGCCCTACCCGCATCCCTTGCCACGCCACCTCAAACCCCCGTTCCTTGACCGTTGCTGCTTCAACGCCATCATCGTGAATCGGATTCGTGTTGTTGAGATGTGTAAAAACCACGCGGGATCCACCACGCACCGCCGGCTCTAGAAGGTCCATGGTGTGCGGCACCAAGGGATGAGGAATGTCCTCAATACGCCGACCCGGAACCTCGGCACCACTGAAAAACGATCCGTCCAGTAGCGCCACACTCACGTCGGACACGATATCCACAATGTCATACTGCCATGCCTCCCACCGATCAATATCGGGAAGGTACAATACCGATGCGTTGGGCCCACGAAAGATAAAACCAACGGTATCGGAGAATTCAGGTCGGTGCGGCACAGGAATCATCCGGACCGAAAGCCATTCGTCGACCTCAAACCACTCGTCCATTGGAACGGCGGGGAAGACGATGCGGCCCTCATCCACCATCAAGCTCCACGGTCCGTTCGACTTGAGATAACCGGCCATTGCCGCACTGCAATAGACCGGTGTCTCCGATGTTCCAAGCCCCTCGCGCCCAAGCATCGCCAGTCCCAGGTAGTGACCAATGTGTGCATGCGTAAGAAAGATGCCGTCGAATGGCCGACGCGCTTGTCCGCGACGGCGAAACCCGTCTTCCTCTATCAGGTCCACTTGTCTCGTGATGTCCGGCGTGGCATCGACGAGGTAGTAACGTTCGGTATTGGGTTCGACAAGTGCGATGGAAGATACGAAACGAGGATCCTCGCGTGCGTTTTCACATCGTTGCGAATAGCAACCAATCTGCGGCAAACCCCCGTCTTGTGCGGTGCCCAGCACAAGCGCGTACGGCGCACCGGTCGCTGAACGCGGGTCACGCGGTGGCACAGCCTGACACCCGAGGGCTGCCGCCATCGCGGCCATGATTTCCCGGCGTGTCAGGTCAGATATAGGCGTAACGTGAAGCATATGAAGTTGCGCGTGGGCAGTTAGGTCATCAATATTCACCCTTCAAACATCATTTGGGAATTGGTAGCCAAGGTTCGTATCCTTTTATGTAGAGGTCGGTCGAGACTGGCCGGGCTCTGAGGAGGTAGAGAATGAAATTCATGGCTATCGCCGCCATAGGGTTGGCAACGACGATCGTGAGTAACTCGGCGCCCGCCGAAGCACAGGGTAACCCGCACCTCGGCCACGTCGCCGAACAGTTTGGCAACACGCCAGACAACGTTGGTCTTTTGGCGGCAGCAGCGATGGAAGCCGCCGTGGCAGCGCAGCACGCCGAGCTTGCCGCACGCGATCTCGACAACCTTGCTGCAATCAAACGTCACACCGCGCATGTGCTCAATGCATTGAATCCTGAAACGCACCCGTCGGGCCCCGGCAAGGGTTACGGACTCATCAAGGCAGCCCACGGTGTCGTGGCGCACATTAACCTCGCCGCCGAGCGAGACGGAGCATCCGACAACATCAAACGGCATTCCAGCCATGTCGCTGCAAGTGCCGGTAACGTCGAACAATGGAGCCTTGCCATCATGGAGCACGGCGAAACGATCATGGCTACTGAGGACGTCGCCGTCGCGGCCGAGCACGCGAAAACAATCGCGGCCATGACCCAACACATTCTGAATGGTCATGACGCCAACGATGACGGCAGCACCGGTTGGCAAGAGGGTGAGGGCGGTTTAGCACAAGCCGAACGACACCTGGAATTGTTATTGCAAGGCGAAGGCACGATTTAACAGGTTGGAAAGTGTCGGGGGGCTCACATCGTGGGTCTCCTCGACATGCATCCACATCTACTGAAAAAAAGGTATTGGAAGACACGTGACGTAGACGTCAGTGCGCGTGGCTATTTTTCGATTTCCACCAGCCAGGCAATATGATTGAGTTCGTTGAACGAGACTTGATCTGCGCTGACACCGAACCCGGACAGGTTCGACAACATGCTCTCACGTGTCCACCGTACCGACCAAAAATTTTCTTTCGTCATGACGAAACGGGATCCCTTCGGCGTCACCACGTGCTGCCCTGTGTGTAGGTAGAAATCGATCTGTGATTCCTCCGCCTCGGGCACATCTCGATAAACAGTGAGAAACATGCGACCACCCGGTTTGAGCGCATGGTAGAACTTTGACATCACGCGTATGAAACCTGGATTGTGGTCGAGGTATTCATCTGAATACATGCCAAGTTCTTCGGACTTGTCCCTGAAATTTCCGGGAGTGAAGTAGAGACAGAAAACCAAATCGTAGAATTCTTTCCGTAGCTGTACATTGGCCGCATCACCGACAAATACGGACGCGTGTTCGAGACCATCTTCACGCCACCGCGCTTCCGCCAACGCCGCAATTTCGGGGGCGATATCAAATCCATGATAACATTCACACGTTGGGGCGAAGATCGCGCCGTGGTAGCCATCGCCACACCCGAGATCTGCAATCTTGTATGAGCCGCCCTTGAACCGTTCAATCAGGATGGCGTCTTGCTTCTCGCGTGCATCTTTGATGGGGGCTGGACAGTAGGTCGAAAGAAGAGTTTGCTGAACGGCCTTGTCTTCTGTCTGTTGGATATCCATTTACATTCGTCTGATGAGAGATCGCCGTAACCGATTCAATCAAAAAATTCCTGCGATTATTTCTGCGATCACTTCGAAAACCGACCCCGCCGCATCCCCCAAACCCTCAACGGCCCCCCCAGCAACGGCGGCAATCCCGTCAATCCCAACATTGGATGCAACTCCAGCGATAGCTCCCGTTCCCTGGGCCAATCCGTGCGCGGAGAGAAATACGAGGTCTGGCGCCCAAAGCACCGCGTCCAGGAGGAAGTAGTCGGCTACCGAAACGGACCCGTCTGCTTGTTTCACCGTCGGAAGATCTCGCCGGACCTCCATGTTCCATATCTGTGCGATTTCATGGTTGTCAAACCACACACTGCGACATGAACGACACGCATCAAGGACCAAGTCGCCCCGCTCTATGCGCTCCAGTTCCTTTTGACAGTTGGGACACTGCAAACGATTCTTCCATCCGCACGCCGAACAGACGTCCGCGTTCCGATCCATCGAGACATGGCACGAGTGACACGGCATTCGGAAGGCGGTCTCGCGCAATTCGATTGTGCGGGGCAGACCCTTAGGACGCACTCTGCGTAACTTCTCGACTTCACCCGCCTCAAACCAAATTCCCCCGCAACGACGACAGTAGTCCAAAACAAGGTCGTGTGTTTTGACCGGTCGGAGTTTGTCCATCGCAACACCCAGACACGTTGGACACGGGAGCCTCGCTTCCACTTTAGCCATCCAAAACACCCTTGCTACTGGACTTCCCGCCCAGCATTTGCACGTCAGGAAAACGATATACGAGCAATCCGTCGTCAGTTATTTCGATTTCGGAAACTCCACTGTGTACAGTAGATTTCAACAGTGTCTCGGCGTCGTGGTGTGTCATGGCGAGTTCACGCACAACCTCAACCACCGTGAGCCGCCCAGCATTCTCACCGGCCATGCGGAGGAGTTCTGCTTCCTGCGTTTGCAGTCTCAGCTGTTCGCGACGGTTCTCCAAGCGTCTGCCACCTCGGAAATGCTTCATGAGGATCGTGATACCCGCCGTGCCAGGAATTCCAACGCTCACCAGCAGCGCAAGTGCCTTGGCGAGACCGGACACGGCAAGGTCGGCGCTGGCAAAACCCAACAACATGAACAGACTGACACCAACGAGTAAAAAACCGATCAATAGCCCCACTTCTGTGCCTCCAATTCACGTCATAGGAAGGTCGCCGCTTAGCACCATCAGAGCAACGCCTCTGCTTTTCAATTACCTTTATGGTTCGCTCAAAAAGGGTATGGTATGAAAAGGGCAATTTCGTTGTTTTGCGTGTTGGTACTGGCGGGTATCCAAGGGGCCACGGCACAGGACAACCCAATGACGTTCTTCATCACCAGCGAAGGACCCGGAATGGGCGCAAACCTCGGTGGTTTAGAGGGTGCTGACAGATTCTGCCAACAGCTCGCAGACGCCTCGGGATCAGAGGGCACTCAATGGCGCGCGTACCTCAGCGCTGTCGCTACACCAGACGCCTCGGCCGTGAACGCGCGAGACCGCATCGGGCCCGGTCCATGGTATAACGTGAACGGTGCCATGATCGCGCGCACGGTTGCTGATTTACACAGTGCCACAGTTAACCT
>JAZDDC010000033.1:0-2639 GCA_036679565.1 Gemmatimonadota bacterium | reverse complement strand
CTGACCACTACCCGCTCCGGCTGTGGACATGATGTGACCACCGGCGCTGTCGTCCCAGGAAACAAAGGCCAGACTCGACCCGTCCGGCGACCACGCGGGATGGTACTCGCCAACCTCAGAGTCGGTGACACGGCTGGCCTCACCGTTGGGCATGTCCTTCACCCAAATGCGATCGAACGCCGTGAACGCCAGCTTGCTCCCGTCCGGTGATACGACGGGATGGCGGATTTGGCGAGCTGTGACGTCCGCCGTGGTGTCCATCGCAAACGAGAACTTCACCTCCGGTCCTACATCGAGCTTCACATCCACTTCGAACGGGATCTGCGTGGGATCTCCACCGTCCATCGGCACACGCCAGATACCGCCTTCGTATGAAACGACAACCGATCGTGAATCCGGTGTGAAGCTGTAACCGGGAAGCACGTCCAGTGATGCGCGTGACTCCATGTCATCGCGTTGCACCGGGAAGGCGAGCCACTCTTCATCGCCCGTTGTAAGATTGCGTTTACGCAATCCGGTTTGTGTGTTGTCTCGTGTGCCGTATACCAACCAGTTCCCGTCCGGAGAAATGGCCGGTCGAAACGCGGAACCATAACGGTTGGTCATGACCGTTGATTGACCCGTCTCGGTGTCGTAGCGATACAGCCGGTATTGCGGGAAGATGGCGTTGTACGACCAATCGCCATTCCGACCGGCGTACCAGATGTACCTGCCATCCGGTGTGACCGCCGCGCCGACGGTTTTGAGCCGACTGGGCCCGCGAATGATCGGCATTGGACTTCGCCGATCCACATTGTACATCTGTAGCTTTGCGGAGCCACCAAGCCCACCAGACCTGCTCACGACGATGCGTTCTCCGTCGGGCATCCACTCAGGTGACAGAAAGAGGCTCGAATTCCCCCGTGTTATTTGCGTCGTGTCTGTGAAGTCCGAACGCATGGTCCACAGGTTGTCGCCACCGCTCCGGTCGGAGATGAAGGCAATCGTTTCACCGTCCGGGCTGTAACGCGGTTGCGCATCGAACGCCATTCCCTTCGTGATGCGCGTCGCCTTCCCGCCTTCGATGGGCAGCGTATACAGATCGCCCAGGAGGTCAAAGACAATTGTTTGCCCATCGGGATTCACATCGAGTGAAATCCAGGTGCCTTCGGTTGCCGTAAACTCCGCGTGACGCTCCGCACTCAGCGGTAACGGGTCCTCCTTCTTACCGTTGGAGTCTCCAGTGCCTCCAGGTCTCTGTGCGGTCAACGGCGACAACGCCAGGGAACCGGCAACGAGCGCCAGTGCGCAGGCACGCAACGTCGCTCCAGCGACCGTTTGACGACCGTTCGTCCGTCCGTCTCTCATTGTGACAGCCTTTCGTCTATTCAATGTCTGGCGAGTCATCGCGCACCTCCCGGAGTACTGCTCGTTGCGGTTGGTGCGATGTAACGCCACGGTTCTTCGATAGCGCTGATCTGGCGCGGCCACACTTCATCTAACGTATTGCCTTCGTACAACCGGCCGTTTTTCATCACGTAACGAATGGTGTTCGTGTTGCGAATGTTATCCAGGGGATTCTGCTCGAGGATGACGAGGTCGGCGAGTTTGCCGCCTTCGATCGAACCAACGTCGCGACCGAGTCCGATTGCTTCGGCACCCATTTGCGTAGCAACACGCAGTGCGTCGTGGTTCGACATGCCACCGCTTTGGATTGCCCAAAGCTCCCAGTGGAAACCGAGTCCCTGTAACTGTCCATGGCTTCCAACACCGGTACGTCCCCCGGCCTCAACAAGATCTTTCAGCCAGGCCGAGTGTCTGGGGAAGGTGTACTCCTCCTCCATGAACCAACCGCCCGGTCCCGGGCTGCCACCCGCGCCGGTTCCCCGACGCCGTATCTTCCGGTCGAGTTCTTCGCTGGGTGTGAAGTACGCAAGCTTTTGGTCATCGACCAGGTTTTCGTTCGTGTAGAAATAATTCTCAGCCCACGGACCGCCGTAACTCACGACGAGTGTGGGCGTGTTGGTGGTTTGAGACGTCTTGAACAACTCGATCACGTCGTTGTACGCCGGGATGATGGGCATGTTGTGTTCGATGCCCGGGTAACCGTCCATCGCGTGCGTCATGTTGAGTCGATAGTCGAGCCCACCTTCTGTGGTTGGCATGAGTCCCAACTCACGCGAAGCCATGATGAGCCATTGTCGTTGTTTGCGATTACCTGACATGTACATCTTGAACGTCTTCGTGTCGTAGTAGTCGCTATAACGTCTGAGAACATTTCGTGCGTGGTCCAAACTGCTTATTCCCTCTTGCCGGAAAACCCCCGGACCGGTCGAATAAACGCGCGGTCCGAGCATATCGCCGGCATCCACGTGATCGGCGTAGGTGAGAACATCCGTCGTTCCCGTTTGGGGGTCTCGTGTTGTCGTTACCCCGTACGCGAGATTGGCCTGGTAGGCCCACGGGCGTGCGCGATGAATTCCGATGCCACGGAGTGCACGTAGGTGCGCATGCACATCTACAAAACCCGGCACGATGGTCATGCCACTCACGTCGACAACGCGAATACTATCCGGTGTGGCGCTGCGCGGACCAACACTCTCAATGCGACTGTTGCGAATGATGACGTCTGCGTTCTCGATCACTTCGTTGTCACGCAT
>JAZDDC010000329.1:0-17024 GCA_036679565.1 Gemmatimonadota bacterium | reverse complement strand
CACCTGTTGCTTCAGTTCTTGGCGATTGGCCACGATTAGCTGACCTTCCACCGAGATCACAACCACGTCCTGTTCGCGGGTCGCGGCAAACGGCATGAGTTCTTCTCCTTCGCGTTACAGTGTCACCGAGCCGCTTGAAGTACGGCAATGGCGGCCACATCGACGATATCGGTTGAAGACGCACCCCGGGATACGTCCGCTACTGGTTTTGCGAGGCCTTGCAGGATTGGTCCGATGGCAGCACACCCCGCCAGGCGCTGTATCAGTTTGTACGCGATGTTCCCACTGTCAAGATCGGGGAACACCAAAATGTTGGCATCACCTTGTACGGCCGACTCAGCAGCCTTGCGCTGCGCGATATTGGGAATCAACGCCGCGTCGGCTTGCATCTCCCCATCAGATCGAATATCGGGTTTCAGGGATCGAAACTGTTCCGCGGCCCTACGCATCTTATCGACCCGCGGCCCCTGGGCGCTTCCTTTGGTGCTGTACGAAAGAAAAGCAACGACCGGTTCATCACCCACAATGTAGCGCCTATCGTCCGCCGCCGCCGCCGCAATTTCCACCAGCTCGTCTGCGCTGGGGTCCGGATTGACACCGGCATCGGTAAAGGTAAGCACGGTTTCTTGGTCCGATCGGTCCCAAACCATATAGAACGCGCTACTGATGCGAGAAGCGTCGGCGGCGACGCCAACAAGGTTCAGAGCCGCCCTGATGACGTGCCCTGTGGCATGCGTCGCTCCTGCGACGGCACAGTCGGCCTCGCCAAGCGCTACGAGCCCCACAGCAAACCAGACGGGATCCAAGGCTAAGACGGGGGCCTCCTTGGCGAGGTGAGGTTTTGCACGCTGCGCAATGAGATCGACGACCCGATCCAAACGATCGTCACCACCACAGTCATCGACCACAATGACGTCGGCCACATTGTGTTCAATAACCCGCGCGGCCTCACGGACCCTGGCATCGGCGCCTTCCGCCAATACAACGGTCCGTTTGGACCGCGCCGCGCGTTCGTAAAGACCCTGACGAAACGTCATCCGGCAAACTTCGCCGCGAGCGCGCGATTGACCTCCGGATGCACAAAATCCGACACATCTCCGTTATAGCTGGCGACCTCTCGCACAAGACTCGAGCTGAGGAACGTAAGATTTTGATGAGGAACCAGGAATACGGTCTCAAGGTCTGCGTTCAGCTGCCGATTCATCAGGGCCATCTGAAACTCGTATTCAAAATCGCTCACGGCCCGCAAACCTCTCACCACCAGCTCGGCTCCCTCCTTGCGCGCAAAGTCTGCCAATAGACCCTCGAACACACGTACCTCGATGCCGTCGATACCCGCAAGCACAGTGGTGAGAAGGTCCATGCGTTCGTCAATTTCAAAAAGCGCACTCTTCGACGAATTGACCGCAACGGCCACAATCAGTCGATCAACGAAGCGAAGACTACGCCGAATGATATCTTCATGGCCTCGCGTCACGGGATCAAACGAGCCCGGGTATATGCCGAGTACGCTCATGGTGCGAAACAGAACGTGAGGGCGATGTCGCCGTAACTTGTTGTACGATCGCCGGGAATGGATGCCGCTGCGCGATGTTCGACACCCAAGATCTTTGCAAACGGTTTCGAACGAAAGGCTTGAACCAAGTCCATCCCACCTGACGAATCGTACGGAGGATCCGCAAACGCAATGTCGTAAACCTCCGTATCAAGAGCGGTCACGAACGTCATCACCTTACGGATGTGAATTACACATTCCTCACCAACACCGAGCATTGCAACATTCTTTCGAATGGTTTCGATACACGGGCGGGAGTGTTCGACAAAATCTACCGCAGTGGCACCACGCGAAAGCGCCTCCAAACCCAACGAACCCGAACCGGCGAATAAGTCTAGGACACGGCTGTCCGAGATCTCGGGTTGAACGATACTCATCCACGCTTCTTTCACCCGGTCGGCGGTGGGTCTTATGTGTGATTTCGTTGGCGAAGACAAAACGCGGCCGCGAAAACGTCCTGCTATGATACGCACAAACTATCCGGAGGGACGCAGATCGAAAACACGCGCTTGCAACGTGGATCCTCCATGCCACTCATTCTCCTCGAGTCGGAAAGCCACGTCCACGGGCGCGCCGAGCCACCCCGGTTCGACTAGATCGACCAAACCAAACCCAATGGCCGGTAAACTACCGGTGTCATCCTCCAGCGTAAACCGAAGATGCCGTTCGCCAACTTCCTTACAGTCCCGCGCCCGCGCGTTCGCCACCGCGAATACCGGTGCGGGGTTCCCCATTCCACACGGTTCAAAATGCCGTAGGAGTTTCTCGAGCTTACGATCCAGTCGGTCTACCGACACGATGGCATCTACACGCTGGTTACGCACGAGATCTGCGGCGGTTAATTCGGCACACACCGCGTTGTTGAAAGATTCCTTAAAAGCCGGTAGCTGGTCCGGGTGGATGGTCAAGCCCGCGGCCATCTCGTGTCCGCCATATTTCACCAGGTGATCGGCGCACGTCGTCAGCGCCCTGTGAAGGTTGAATCCGGGGACGGATCGTGCGGATCCCTTCCCCACGTTTCCGTCGATACCGATCATTACCGTTGGTCGCGCGAAAGTTTCGACTACGCGCGAAGCCACGATCCCTATGACACCAGGGTGCCACCCTTCACGTGCAAGGACCAGCCCGTACACGTTGTCGAGATCGACTGTGTCTTCAACTTCCTTGATCGCCTGCTTGAGAATTGACTTGTCGAGATCTTGTCGGCGCGTGTTGATGCCGTCCAACCGCATCGCCTTGACCTTCGCCTCCGTTGGATCGTCAGACAGCAACAAGCGAACCCCCTCCATGGCCTCGTCAATACGGCCGACCGCATTCAACCGAGGCGCCAGAATAAATCCAACGTGTCCCGCCCGAATGTCGCGGCCAGCGAGGCCGGTGGATTCCAGCAACGCACGAATACCCGGCCAACGCGACTCACGGAGCGTGCGCAGCCCGTACCGCACCAACGTTCGGTTTTCGCCGACAAGCGGCACCATGTCTGCGACCGTGGCTAACGCCGTTAGGTCGAGAAGGTGGTATGGCAAATTTTCGGGAAGCCCCAGCGCCGGAACTAAGGCCTGGCTCAGCTTGAACGCGATCCCCGCACCACACAGTTCTTTGAACGAGGACTGACAGTCCGGGCGCTTTGGATCGATGACGGCGTCGGCAGGTGGCAGCTCGCCCGGGAGGTGATGATCCGTAATAATCACCTTCATGCCACGCCCCTTTGCGTCCCTCACTGCATCGTGCGCGGTGACACCACAGTCGCAGGTCAGGATAAGCGAGGCTCCGGCACGCTCGGCTGCGTCCACACCGGCGGTGCTGAGGTCGTACCCGTCTCTGGTTCGATGGGGTACGAATGGGACGACATCCGCCTCCGCCGCGCGTAGCACCCGTGTGAGAATGGCCGTGGAACACTGACCGTCCACGTCATAGTCACCATGGACCATGATCGTCTCCTTGCGATCGACCGCGGCTACGATGAGCGCCACAGCCTCCGGGAGATCGGTATACTCCTCCGGAGGGCTTAGATCGTCGAGCACCGGCCGAAGAAATAACTTCGCGGCGTCCGGATGATCGACTCCTCGCTGCACCAATAACGCGGCCAACGCCTCTGGTATGCGAAGATCAACTGCGAGTGCTAACGTCTGTTGAGGGTCTGGCGCCGCTGCCACCTTCCAGCGCGACGGTGCTGCCACCATCAGGATTCAACGTAAATCATTACACCGCACGCTTCGCACGTCGCTGCCCCTTCGCTCAGCACCATTTGCTGTTGGAGGTGCAATGGCACGGCCGTAAAGCAGTGTCCGCACGCACCGGCGTGCAATGCGTACACGACCAGGGGGGCTCGCCCTTTGCGAATCCGCTCGTACTGGGACAACAACGGGGGAGTGACAATGCCCAAGGACCCCTCACGGTCCTTGTGCGCCTCTTTCAACCGTCTCTCACACGCGCGTTTCTTCGTGGCAATCTTCGCTCGCTCTGCGGCCTGCTCCTCCGTCAGCGCGGCGACCTTCACCTCGATTTCATCGGCGTTTGCCTCGGCCTTTTGGACTTCGTCGGCCGAACGAAGCCACTCGGCCTCCTCCTTGGCCAACACACTACGCGCAAGATCGATTTCAGCCATGAGTGTGGAGGCTTCTTTGGCGCCGCGGACCCATTCGAGCTTTTGACGCCGTCGTTCCTGCATGACTCGGTAACTCTCGATCTTACCTTCGAGCGCCTCTCTTTGCGTGGCCATGTCCACCGCACGATTCCGTGCCGTGTCGAGTTCTTTTTGGACCGCACCAAGTGCCGAATCCAGCACGTTTAGTTCCGGATCCAAGGCTCGTATCTCGCCCTCCACATCCATGATGCGTCGGTCTTTGTCCTGCAAGTTTAACAACGTTTTTAGTTCTTCCTGCACTACGCCTCCTTATCTTTAGCTCGCCCGCCACCGTGTCGGGTTTAGTTCTGAGATTTCGCGGGATAACTCCGCAATCTCCCGTTGAAGAACGGTTTTTTCACTCTCTGCAACAAAGGGAAGCTGACCCTCTAGATGGGTCAAACGGCGTGCAAGCGGCCGACTCTGAATCCGAGAGACCGCTCCAGCAACCGTTTTACTAAAATCGATTCCTTGCCACTCACTTTCTAACAACTCCTCCAACATTTGACGCGCTGGTGGACTGACCTTCTCGACGAGTTCCGCACCCGCGAACGTTGGTGGCGCGGAGCAGAGGAGATCGAATAGTTCCCGTTCTGGTTGTTCCAACAGCGTGCCGTCCGGTAGCTGTTGCGCGATACCCGCGCGGCACATCGGTTCGTGTAACATGGCGTTGATCAGATCTCGGTCTGGCCGCATTCGATAGTGACGCGCGGTCGTTGCCGCCGGGGCGATGTGTTGCCGTGTTGGTCCACCCGGCCCGCTGTTAAGTTCGAGTCGAATGGACTGAGCCGTGATGTCAAGCACTTCGGCCGCTCTACTGATGTAGAGATCTCGTGTGACGCTGTCGTCGGTGGCGCGCAATGTAGGGAGCAGTCGATCCAGCGCACGACGTCGACCCGCCAACGATCCCAACCAACCCCTGCGCTCCAACTCGTCAAGCTTGCGGTCAAACACGTCCATTGCATCGTCGAGCACCTGTTTCAACGCTGCAGGGCCACCGGACCGCACAAGCGTATCGGGGTCTTCACCAGGCGGAGCGGTCGCAATAAAGGGTCGAATCGAAATTTTTAACAACTCGTCGCATGCGCGGAAACTAGCCTTCTTGCCAGCTGTGTCACTGTCGTAGAGGACAACCACTTCCTTGGTCAATCGTTTGAGCAGTTTCGCCCGCTCGACCGAAAAAGCGGTTCCCAGCGGCGCCACCACATTCTCAAACCCCGACTCCACTGCACGAATGACATCGAAGTAACCTTCGACGAGAATGGCGCGGCCTTCCTTGCGAATAGATTGCTTCGCATTGTGGAGATTGTACAGCAGCTGACTCTTGTGAAAGACCGTCGATTCCGGGGAGTTGAGGTATTTGGGCTCCGCGTCACCAAGCGCGCGGCCACCAAACCCCACAACCCTTCCCCGTACGTCATGAATCGAGAACAATAATCGGCCCCAAAACCGCGGTCGGATAGATCCATCTTCGCGGGTAAGAGCCAGACCTGCTTCCAGCAGGGTGTTATCGGCAATGCCGAGCTTTTCCATGGCCTTGAGAAACACCGGCCCCTTGGGAGCAAACCCCATCCCAAACGGGGCAAGCCGGTCTAGATCGAATTCACGCTCTTTGAGATAAGCTCGCGCGTGTGCCGCATCGTCGGCCTCACGAAGCCTGCGCGCATACCAATCGGCGGCAACGGAGACCGCCGAATACAAAGGCTCCGCCGGGTCCGGCCCACCGGTGGGGCGCTCGGGAATCACGACACCAACTTTATTGGCGATTTCGCGGACGGCATGCGGATAGTCGAGACCAAACCGCTTCATCATGAAAGAGAAAACATCCCCTCCTTCATTGCAGACAAAGCAGAAAAACATCTGTTTTCTCGGGATCACGGCAAGATTACGCTTGCTGCCGCCATGGAACGGACACGGACCACGATAGTCCGTACCTGTTTTTCGCAAATCGACGAACTCACCGATTATTTCGACCGGATCCGCCGCATCGCGAATTTGCTCGATCACGTCATCCGGAATCATCATGCCTTCAACTCGGCAAGCGTCACACCCCACCCGCCCTCCTGAGGTGGTGCCGTGCGGTAGGATTCTACGCGGGCGTCACCGCGGAGAAGATTGGTCACCCGTTCACGCAGCACGCCGGTTCCCTTCCCATGAATAATTCTCAAGGCCGGTAGATCCGACACGACGGCTGCATCAATCGCTCGCACCACCACATCTTCGGCCTCATCACCCGTCATGCCACGGAGGTCTACCTCGGACACGGCCGAGATCGAAGCCACCGTGGGAGCCGCACTTGACGTCTCCACCGCGCGAGCTTCCGGTTGGACACGCCGTTTCGTGTACGCGATGTCCTCCGTTTCGGGTTTTCTGGCCCGAGACTTTGTAACGACACGCCAACCCTTTTGCATGGCCTGGCGTTGAAGTTTCTCGATGGCATCCGCCTCTTCCCGAACACCTTCTTCTACGAGTTGCCGGGCAGCTTTTGCGGTTGTCTCATCGGTCGCACCCCGTGCGGTCGAAAGTGCCTCCTCCACCCGTTTTCGCGCTTGCAGCAGGTATTGTCGAGCAGATGCCCTTCCAGTCGATTCGATGTCCTTACGCTCATGGACTAGACTGTCGTTTTGTTTCTCGAGGTCCGTGCGTAGCGCATCTAGTCCGTCTCGTTCTGCCGCGAGCCGTATTTCCGCAGCGGAAGTGTTTTGTTCACGCGCCGATAGATCGTGTTCACGGCGCTCGAGATCTTCGAGCAACGCATCGATGGATTGCTCGGCATCGGGCCGAATAGATTCGGCGTGATCGACAATCTCACCCGGCAACCCAAGCGAACGAGCCATGGCCAATCCGTATGACCGCCCGGGGACGCCTATCAAAAACTGGTACGTTGGCTCGATCCGCTCAGGGTCAAACTGCAATGAAGCGTTTTCCACACCGTCCGTATCGGCCGCCATCTGCTTCAGCTGACCCAGATGGGTCGTCGCGATGGTGAACCCGTCCGCTTGGACCAAACGATGTATGACGGCAGTGCCGAGGGCCGCGCCTTCGGCCGGATCAGTCCCCGTGCCGAACTCGTCTAATAACACGAGTGTGGCACGGCTCACCCGCTCCAAGACACGTCGCAGTGCTTTGACATGTGCACTGAATGTGCTGAGGCTGGCAACGATGGATTGATGATCACCGATATCAGATTGAATGCCATGAAAAACAGGGAAAACGCATCCCTTTCCGACCGGGGGAATAATCCCAGATTGTGCCATCGCACACAAAAGGCCAACAGCTTTCAACAACACGGTCTTGCCCCCCGTGTTGGGGCCCGAAATTAACACAACTCGGGTGTCTCGCCCGACCTGCATGTTAAACGGTACCACATCGTCCAGCTCCGCCAGTAAAACGGGGTGCCGGCCATCTCGAATCGTGAAAGCCGCGGGCGCATCAACCATCTGCGGCACAACTCCGCCCACGTCACATGCGTATCTCGCGCGTGCATAGACGTCATCCACCGCCACGGACATCTCCCAACCTTCCGCAACGGCGTCGATGTGCTCTCGTACCGCGGTCGTCAGTTCTCGTAACACCCGAATTTCTTCTCGACGTGCTGCCGACTCCGCCGCTTGCAAATCGTTCCCCAACGGGACCGCGTCAGCAGGTTCAATGAAAACAGTCGAACCCGATGCGGACTCGCTGTGTACGATTCCGTGGAACCTCCCTTGCGCGGTTTTTCGCAATGGCACCACATAACGGCCGCCCCTAAGGGTCACGTTGGCGTCGGGTACAGCATCCCCTGAAAGGGTACGTATTTTTTTTTGCAAGAACGTGACGAGCTGACTCCGGGAACTTCGCACGGTTTGGCGCGCGCGCTTAAGCGCCGGCGATGCCCCATCAGACAAGGAGCCATCAGGTTCGAACGACCCCAAAAGACGTCGGGAGAGAGATTCTGGGGGAGTTGGCCGAACCAGGACGCCACAACGTGGCGCGTCGGCGGCAATGCGATCCAATTCTTGACCGATTGCTCGCATTGACTCAACAGCATGCCCAACGGCAATAAGCTCTTCTCCGTCCAATACGCTTCCATCGACGCGCACACGTTCGATCGTGGCTCGAATATCCGAGATGGCTCGTGATGTGAAACGGTCTCCTTCGGCCAGAAGGTTGGCCAATTCACTGACCAACTCCAACTCGTCCGTGACTGCGGCCGCATCTGCACTGGGCTTTCGATTTCGGATCCGTTCGGCCCCCGGATGGGACCGGGCACGTTCGGCTACAATGGCCAAGGCCGCTCGGAATTCTATCTGATTACAGGTTTCATTATCGAGAACCAAAGCCGACGTCCCAGGAGCCTTGGTCTCTTGGCTCACTGCCCCGCCCGTCCGTTTTGTTTCACCCGAGCAACGAATTCGCCTCGAAACGCCAATTTGCCCGCCCACGTGGCGGGTGCTTGGGCCCGACCCGGCAAAACGGGTAGCGGCCCTTTCGATGGACTCAGGGATCGAGAACCGATGGTGTGCCACCCATCGGCATGAGATGCAATAGAAGCGCTCATCCCGCAGGACGGCCGCTCCGGAGACGGTAGACCATTTTGCCGCGTAAAACGTCCGACTTAAAAAGAATCCTGTAAACCTTGAACTTAGACCGCGCCAAAACCGAGAGCAAGGGAGCTAACCCGGTGGCCACCGCATCACCCGCCCACCCAGCACGTGGGCGTGGATATGAAATACGGACTGGCCGCCATCTGAGTTGGTATTCAACACGACGCGATAACCGCTTGTGTCGATACTTTCGGCACGTGCAACGTCACGAGCGAACATCATCAGGCGCCCGATCAACGCGGGGTCGGTCACATCATTGAGCGACACGATGTGCTGTCGGGGTATGACCAACACGTGCGTGGGCGCCTGCGGATCGATGTCGCGAAACGCGACAAAATCGTTGTCTTGAGAAACGATCGTCGCGGGGATATCACCTGCAGCGATCTTGCAAAACAAGCAATCGGTGGCTGTCACCCGCCCAGGGCCTCCTTCATGCGATTCCAGAACTTTCTACCAAAACTTTCGTCGCCGTCCGGCGGATCACCCTCGATCTCAGCGAGCTTCTGAAATAGGTCTTCCTGCTCCGGGGATAGCCGTTTGGGTGTCCAGACCTGGATTCGGACGTGAATGTCGCCGCGCCCGCCCCTATTGAGGCTTGGTAACCCCTCCCCCTGGACCGTGATCACCGAGCCCGATTGTGTCCCCGGTGGAATCTGAACGTCGATATCGCCCAGGGGACTTGGCACGACGATTTCAAAACCGAGGGCCGCTTGGCTGAATGAGAGCAGGTCGTCGTACACAAGATCATCGCCGCTTCTCTGGAATCGATCATCCGGTTTCATCTCCAACGCGACAACAAGGTCGCCCGGAGGCCCGCCGCGGGGGCCAACCCCGGCCTGCCCACGCAGGGTCAGATAGTTGCTCTCGGATACGCCGGCAGGTACCTCAATTTCCACGACCTTCTCGACGCGCGTGCGGCCGTCGCCCCGGCATTCCGCGCATGGCGTCCGAACAACTCGGCCGTCTCCGTGACAGGTGGGACAGGTTGAAACAGAAATCAGATTGCCGAGTAGACTTTGTGTTGCCCGCCGAACTTCACCGGCACCATTGCACATGTTGCATCGGATAGGATCGGCTCCACCTTCGCCCCCGGTGCCATCACACTCTTCACACATCTCGAGGGTCCGGAGTTTAACCTTCCGTTTTGTCCCTTTTGCCACGTCTTCGAGTGACAACCGAATGGAAATCCGGACGTCCTGACCCTGGCGGCGGTCACGCCGTGATCGTCTTTGGCTGCCGCCACCGAAGATGGCGTCCAGACCGCCAAAGTCGTTCATGAAGACATTTAGCGCTTCTGACAGGTCGAACGGATGGAACCCGCCTCCACCAAACCCACCACCACCACCACCACCCTTGATGCCTTGCCATCCGTGACGATCGAACCGGGCGCGTATCTCCGGATCCCGCAGGATTTCGTAGGCTTCGGTCAACTCTTTGAACTTTTCCTCAGCCGCCTTGTCTCCGCTGTTGCGGTCAGGGTGATATTGCATGGCCAGAC
This sequence comes from Gemmatimonadota bacterium, assembly GCA_036679565.1. Lineage (GTDB taxonomy): Bacteria > Gemmatimonadota > Gemmatimonadetes > Gemmatimonadales > GWC2-71-9 > JAZDDC01. The sequence goes on along the minus strand of JAZDDC010000329.1, from coordinate 6,759 downwards.
GGCGGTAGGATTTTTTTATGTCACCTTCGGCAGCATCACGCGCCACACCAAGTACACTGTACGGATCCTTTTGCCCGTTCAATGGCAAGCCCGAATGTACATATCGTTATTCAACAAACGAATCACAGAAGATCTCCAATGAGGCGACTGGTGTGTTCGACGAGCGCAATCACCTTCTTGTATGACATGCGCGTCGGGCCCATAACGCCAATGACACCGGAAATGGTACCGGCGTTGTACTTCGATGTCACGAGTGTAAAATCGGCAAGTTTCGGATCCGCGTTCTCTGCCCCAATTGTAATCGTTACCCCTGCGCCACCATCCCGACTTCTCAGCGCGTCCTGCAACAGATCACGTCTTTCCGTAAGCTCAATCAAGTCGCGCATGCGTTCTTCGGAACGGAACTCCGGTTGACCGGCGAGGATTTGCGCGCTGCCGAGCATAACACCGCCGGAGGAGTCGTCGGCCACATTGAAGAGTTGATCCGTTTCTTCGAGGAAGATATTGATTAATTGGCGCCCGTTATGCTCCGCAACGACATCACGTAATCGGTCCCGCAAAGTCGTGCGGATCACACGAAGCGAAAGCCCCCGCAGCCGTTCGTTCAATACGGCGGCAACTTTGTCGATAGCGTCAGCCGGTAAATCGCTCGGGATCTCAATAAAAATCGTTCGTGCGGCGCCATGCCGTAACACGAGCACCATGAGAATTCGTTCGGTAGAAACCGGCAGAAGCTGCAATTGATCCAGAACCGCATCGTCAAACGACGGGGCCACCGCGATACCCAGCTCTTGTGTCACAACGCCTAGCACTTGAGCAGCGCGGTCCAGCAAGGTCTGAATGGCATTGGGTCCCGAAACAAGCTGGCGCTCTAAGGCGTCATGATCCGACTTGGTCACCGGTGGTGGACTCATGATGTCGTCCACATATACGCGGTATGCCAGGTCAGTGGGTATACGACCAGCCGACGTGTGCGGATGATACAAATAACCGCGATCCTCGAGATCGCTCATCGTATTTCGTATGGTGGCCGCAGAGATTCCCAGCTGAAATTTCTTGGCAATAGTCCGAGAGCCAGCCGGCTCGGCTGTCTCTACGTAGGACTGAATTACCGCTTCGAGGACCTGTCGCTCACGCTCGGTAAGATCGATCGCCGGCATTTTAGTTCAACCAACACTCCTTCCAACTACTTACAATATAACCCGTTTAGCCACCTTCGCCCGAGGTGGTCAAGACCGATACCACCTCGTCCAGGCAGAGCCAGCCGTCCAGAGTGGCCCGTACCGAGCCTTCCTCATCAACTGCCAGGTAACCGCGGTCCACCAGCCTCCTCAAATCTTCGGCAGGCAAACGCCTGGCATTGACCGCACGTAAACCCAGATCGGTCCGCAGCCCGAGATATACCGTCTCCAACCATCGTTGCGACTCGTCGAGCGACTCGCGTCCGGCGATGGGGTCACCCGCTCCCTCCATGATCCCATCGTATTCCGCCCACGGACGCACATTCCACCACCGCTCACCATTTGCATGACTGTGCGCAGCGGGTCCCACACCAAGAAAAGACTCGCCGTTCCAATATCCCAAGTTGTGAGCGCTCCGATGCGCCGGACGGGCGTAATTCGAGATCTCATAATGCTCAAAACCCTGCGCGGACAACCGATCGTGGATGGCCACGAATTGACACGCATAGGGCTCCTCATCGGAAAGCACTGATGCGCCCCCAACCTTCCATTTGGCGACCGCAGTGTGCGGTTCGAGCGTCAACCCGTAGGCCGACAAATGAGACACACCGTGACATGCAAGGGTCTCCGCATCGGCGGCCGGATCCGCATCCAGGTGTTCGGGCAACCCGAAGATCACGTCCGCGGAAATCGAATCGATGTCTGCAACCTGGAGTGCGTCCAGTGCCCGAAGCGAGTCGTATTCCGTGTGTGTCCGGTGCATCCAAGCAAGCGTTTCCGCGTGAAGCGATTGCACGCCGAGCGACACGCGACTGATACCCATCTCATGCCAAGCCCGGGCTACGGACACATCCACGTCATCAGGGTTGGCTTCGAGCGTAATATTCAACGATTCGTCTTTGCCGCACGTGCGACGAATGGAGTCGATAAGACGGATCAGTTGGCTTTGGCAAAGCAATGACGGCGTACCACCGCCGATATAGAGCGTGTCCAGTGAACTACGCCCCACCGAGCCGTCCCGGTCGCGTAACGCGAGTTCGGCAACGATTGCGTCCACGAACCGTTCACTGGGGACACTCCGCCGCACCGCGATCGAGAAATCACAGTATGAACACCGTCGCCGACAGAAGGGAACGTGTACATAGAGATGTTTGTAGGACGAAACCGGCGAGACCATTACTGCGGGTCACTTAGGAACGAGATACGACCGTACTGCATTCCCGACCGTTGTGAAATGAGCCCTCGTATCTCCAGTGCGGTAAGGATGGGCAAAAGATCCGACACTTCGGTGTTGGCGTGGCTGGCCAGCTCATCTACGTGACTCAATCCGTTGTCAAGCAACTCAATGACTCTGCATTCCGACTCTGTGAGATTAGACGGCAAAGTGACTTGGGGAAATTTAGGATCGATTCCGTACTCTTCTAACACATCGCGCGCATCGACGACGGGTTTAGCACCCATCTGAATCAAACGATTCGTACCAACCGACAGGGATCCGGTTATGGGCCCCGGGACGGCCATGACTTCCCTGCCTTGCTCCAAGGCGGACTCCGCCGTGATCAGCGCGCCAGAATTCTTTCGCGCCTCTACGACCAGCGTGACTCTTGCAAGCCCGCTGATGACACGATTGCGCTGTGGGAAACTCCCGGCGGTTGGACGCTGGCCCGGCGGATGTTCCGTCAACAGACAACCGACCTCGAGCATCCGTTGGTACAGTGTGCGGTTCACAACCGGGTAAACAACACCGTGTCCGTTTCCGTTTAACGCCGCCCAATGTGCAAGCGCGTCCAACCCACGCGCCATTCCACTTACAACAACCAACCCCGCTTGCGCCAACGCGGTGGTAAGTCGTTCACACGCCTCCTGACCGTATTTTGTATGGACACGAGATCCAACAACTGCCACGGCGGGTTTTTGTAACAGGGTCAAGTCGCCCCGGGCGAACAACAATACCGGTGTGTCCGGGATGTTACGCAAAGCGACGGGAAAATCGTCATCATGTGGAAGCAACACAGATGATTCAAGCCGTTTGCTGGCCGTCATCACTTCCTTGGCCCGATCCAACCTTACCGAACGCACAGCCGTCGTTACGGCCGGCCCCATACCAGGCACCTCCCCCAACTCCTTTCGCGACGCGGAAAGGACGGCGTCAGCACTCCCGAAGTGTTCAATTAGAATGTTGAAACGAAAGCGCCCGATCCCCGGGGTCAGTGCAAGCGCAACATGCGCGAGCGGCACCGACATGGTCCGGGTCAGGGAAGCAGCGCGGCGTCGGACTCCGGTGCCCGCCGTGCGCTCACGATTTGCCACATGAGGTCCTTGAGTTCTTCCAATCCTTGCCGCGCGGCTGACGAGATGTGGACAGTGCCTGCCGCGTCCGGCGCGCTTACGCCGGGTGGATCGTCTCCGGTGGCAATCAAATCCATCTTCGTGATGACTATCATGTGGGGACGATCAGCAAGCTCAGGGCTGTATAATCTCGCCTCACGGCGAAGAAGCTCATAGCAACGTTGGTGATCGGGTGCATCTGCGGGAATCAGATACGCGAGCACCCGCGTTCTTTCCACGTGTCTGAGAAACCGGTCGCCAAGCCCTTTTCCAGCGTGTGCGTTTTCGATGATACCCGGGATGTCTGCAACGACCAGACTCCGGGAACCTGACAAACCACATACGCCTAGCTGTGGGGTGAGCGTGGTGAACGGATAGTCGGCGATCTTGGGATGCGCCGCGGAGACCACGGAGAGCAATGTACTTTTGCCCGCATTCGGCTCTCCCAACAGACCCACATCGGCGATGAGCTTAAGCGAGAATTCGAGGCGTCTGCTCTGCCCTGACCCACCGGGATGCCATTCCCGAGGGGACTGATGAGTTGGCGTTGCGAACCGCGCATTGCCGCGACCTCCCCGACCACCGCGTGCGACCAGAACCTGGTCCCCGGGCTTGAGCACCTCGCCGATTAGGCCGCCATCGGCATCATAGACAACGGTGCCTGCCGGAACCGGAAGCACCGCATCCGCGCCGGATTTACCGGTTTTGTTCCTACCTTCGCCATGACGGCCACCCTCTGCCTTCCAGCTGGTGCGATACCGATAGTCGAGCAAGGTCGTGAGATTCGAATCGACAACGACCCAGACGTCACCACCCTTCCCACCGTCCCCGCCATCGGGACCACCTTTTGGCACGAACTTTTCCCGACGAAAGGACATGGCGCCGGCGCCGCCGTTTCCGGCGGACACGTCTACGGTTGCTTGATCGATGAAAGTCACGCACGGAAGGTATCAAGTCCCGGTCCTTTCGTGTGCAACCAATTCACATCGGCCATGTGCCAAAAACTTCGTTCGCCTGCGTCTGGTGAGGGACCCCGAGGCGTCTTACCATTCCAGCAATTTCATTTGACCAGGTGAGATTTGACCGACTTTCGCGTACGCTCGATGCGCGGAGACATTGAGGAGTCCGTTCACGATGTGTCCGTCGCTGTTGTAGAAATCACTTCCAACGGGGCCGCGAAAAAAAGCCGTACTTACGGCGTACCCAGCGGTCCGGTTTCTCTGCGGTCCGCGGCAAAACCGTTTCAGGTTCTGCCACTTTTCAACGGCGCGGCCGAGCGGTTTGATGTTACACCGAAAGAGATCGCGTTGGCGTGCGCATCCCACAACTCAGAAGTGATACAGGTTCATTTGGTGAAAGAATTTCTGAATCGACTTGCTCTGGCCGAGGACGTTTTGGCGTGTGGGCCACATCGATCGTTGTTCAACGAATTGGGGATCTGGCAGCGGGAGGGCAAGGTGACCAAGCCCACGTTGGAGAAACCATCTGCGGTCGCAAGCAACTGCTCGGGGAAACATACGGCCATGCTGGCAGTGGCCGTAGCCGCTGGAAGCTCACCAAAAGATTATTACCAATCCACTCACCCCGTGCAGCACGGGTGTCGTGAATCCGTTCGGAGTATGGCTGATGTTACCGACGATGCTGTTAGCTCGGGCGTCGATGGCTGCGGTGTGCTGTGTTTTGGTGTGCCGTTGGACGGTATTGCTCTCGCCTTTGCACGCCTGACCGTGGATTCCGAACCCACCCGCACGGTGTTTTCGGCCATGACAACCTATCCCGAGTTGGTTGCCGGGGAACGGCGCACATGCACCGCAATCATGCGGGCGTTCCCGGGGCAAGTCGCGGTAAAAATCGGAGCGGGGGGAGTGTACGGCGCCGCGTTTCTCGACCAAAGAATTGGACTGGCACTAAAAGTACATGACGGCAACGCAGCAGCGGCTTCGGCGGCGTTGCTGGCCGTTTCCGCGCAGTTACATCTGTTGCCCGGTGTGCAAGAACATCTTCCTGACTACGCCGAGCCGGCCATCGTCAATACGCGTCGAGAGGTCGTTGGGAAGTATGAGGCCATCGGCACGCTCGGCGCATCATGACTTAATTCTGCAACGCAATGCTGACACGGGTTCCGCGAAGTAGTTCCGGTGCGGAAATCGTGTAGATGTTGTACGCACTTTCTTCGTAAACCGTGTAGGCTATTTTGTCCGTCCCGGCCGCCGAGGAAAGTGCGGGGCTCAAAGCCGTAATGCCACTTACACCCGTATAGAGGTCAGTTATCCGATACAACGCGTCTCCCGCCAGTTCGGCCCGGTACACGTTCGTGACGCCGTCTGGATTCGCAAGGAAATAAAGACTCCGACCGTCCGCCGACCACTGCGGGTTGATATTCTTTGCTGCTGGAAAACTTGGCGCCGGTTCAATTCTTGTTGTTTCTGGGTCAATAAGGGCTACACGGTAGTCGCCAAACTGTAGCACGTTCAAATCCGACGTGTATCGGTCCGTCACAAAAGCAATGGATCGACCATCCGGAGCCCATGCGGGATGCATATCAGCATATGGATCCTCAGTGAGACGAATGAGCGAGTCGTTACGAAGGTCGTACACAAACAAATCCATGAAACCGCCGGTCATAGCGGCGAACGCCAACTTCTGACCATCCGGCGACCAGGTTGGATTGAACACCTCGTCGAGGGTACGCAATCTGATGTCGCGCCTTTCTCCAGCCGTTACCATATCGAGCACGGTAACGATGGGGTCGGCTTCGCTGATTCCCGCGTACGCAAATCGTTGACCATCAAATGACCACGACCCGGCGGATCGCAAGAACTGCAGGCTTTCAAAGTGCGGGTCCTTGCTCGTGCCCGCGAGCCGCTCGCGAATCTCGCCGGTTTCGGCATCTGCCCGAAACAGATCGATCGATAGCAGGTCTTTTACGGTAAACAGCACCATTTCTGACCCATCCGGACTCAAGGCTGGCGAAGCATTCAAACCAAAGCGTTCGTCTGCAAACGTGAGTTGTTTCGGTGCGATGACAGTGGAGTCCACAACCGAATCAGACGGCGGCGTGAGGTGCGAGTACGCCAACTCGACGGCCTCTTGCCACTCGGCATTGATGGTGTCCGCCGGAATCCCCAACACGCGCTGCAACGCAACAGCTGCCCCTCCACCCCGCGCCGCTGAGTTTAGGACACGACCAACGACATCGTCACCAAATCTGCCGGCGACGTACGCCCAGAACGCCTGACCAAAGCGATAC
>JAZDDC010000328.1:0-10933 GCA_036679565.1 Gemmatimonadota bacterium | reverse complement strand
GGGATCGTGTTTCGCAGAGGGAAGTGGAAGTTGAAGGCGGTGTGAGTGGGCCCCTTTCCGCCCCTCCCTGCCCGCTGCCCGCTGCCCGCTGCCCGCTGCCCGCTACCCGCTGTCCGCTGTCCGGTGCCAGCTACGCACATCGTTGGGGAGGTGGTGTACTAACTTCCAACTCCACGTCGTAACTGAGCGTGATATGCGAAATCTGATGCTGTTTGTTCTGCTGACCGTTGGGAGCGCGAGGGCGATCGCTGCGCAAACCGTCCGCGGTCAAGTCGTCGATTCGATCTCGGGCACACCGGTGGATCGCGGGTTCGTCGTTGTCATCGACGAGAGCGGGCAGGAAACGCACCGTGTGCTGACTACCACGCAGGGTCGCTTCACCGTTCAGGTGGGTCAACCCGGTTCCTATCGACTTCGTTCCGAACGCATCGGGTTCCGCGTTTGGCAATCAGCGCCCTTGCGGTTGAATGTGGGCCGCACATACGAAGTGAATCCTTTAATAAGTGCACTGCCACGGCGTCTTGAGACGATCAATGTTTCCGAGGTCACTCAGTGCGAAGAACGGAAGGGTCCGGACACAGGCCTGTTATGGGAAGAGGCCAGGAAGGCCTTGATTGCCGCGTCGTGGAGTGCTGAACAAAACCTGTACGTTCATCGTACGCATGGATTCGAACGCGTGCTGGATCGGGGCCGTGACCGCGTGAGTGAGAAGATCGCCGTTCAGATACTTTCTTCACAACTTCCCTTTGTCAGCGCTGATCCGGATACACTCGCCACATTTGGTTATATCATTCCGGACTCTGGTCGCGGAGACTGGACATGGTGGGCGCCTGATGCAAACGTGTTTCTCGACCCGACTTTTCACGCGACACATTGTTTTTGGGCGGTTCGTGGCGAGGACGACAACCGTGGTTTGATCGGTCTGTCGTTTGAGCCAGCGCCGGATCGCGAGTTGCCGGATGTTGCGGGCACACTTTGGCTGGACGAACAATCGGCCGAACTGCGACATGTGGAGTTTGGTTTTCGCAACCTTCCATTCGATGTGAGTGCACGTCACAGCGGTGGCCGCGCGGAATTCGTACGCATGCCGTCAGGTGCGTGGATTCTCGATCGTTGGCGTATCACGATCCCGCAGGTTCACCGCACGTTGTTTGGCACGCGGATCGCCGGGTATCAAGAGACGGGCGGGACTGTCATAGAGGCCTATGCCATTGACGGAGACTTGGTCTACGAAAGCCCGGGCCTCGTAGTCATTCGCGGAACGGTGTATGACAGTTCCACGAACGGTTTTTTCGGGGGCGACATGGTGACGGTTTCTGGTACCGAATACGCCGCCAAGACGGATTCGTCGGGTGCTTTCGAGATTCGAGCCCTGCTGGATGGTCAATACACTCTAGTCAGTCGGCGAATGGAGTGGTTGGGTTACACACGCGGTCGGATTGAACACGACTACACGCCGGGTGAAACAGTCGAACTGGACATCATCGTACCGACGCTCGAAACCATACACGGTCAATTGTGCCGCGGTGCGCCGCCCGTCAGCAATCGGATGCTGCACGGTGAGGTGAGGACACCCATAGGTGATCTGCTCGAAGACGCCGAGGTGACGATTGAGTGGGCTCCGGGCATCCGTCGACGCACGAAGACGGAAGACGATGGACGCTACGTGTTGTGTGATCTGCCGGATAACACTGTGATGACACTCTCCGTGAAGCACGAATTGTTCGAATCGGAGCAAATAACGCTTCGGTTTGTCGAGCGGGATTTCTTGGTTGGCACGGGTGAAGATACAAGCAGTTTCTATGCGCCTGATAGAATCGCTTGGCGAACAATCACGATCGCCATCGTTCTCTTCGCGACCGCAACGGTCGCGTCGGCGGACGCGCAAGTCGGTGTGACGACCGATATCATCACCGGTGTCGTCATTGGCGCTGATGGTGCTCCATTGGAAAATGTCCTGGTCGAAGCCACGTCGCTGGAAACCGAGATTACGCGCCAAGCGCGCACGGACAGTCGAGGCCGTTATACCATCCTCTTCCCCGACGGGGGAGGGCAATATCGGCTGATCGCCCGGGCTATTGGCGTTGCGCCGCAGGAAGTGCTGTTGGTGCGACACGCAGATGAGGACCGACTCGTCTGGAACGTGCAACTGGCGGATCCCGGATTCATACTTGATCCCATAGAGGTCACGGCCCAAAGACGACCGGTGCGTGTCCCCAATCCGCCCACGCCCGGGTCGGTCGAGCGCAATTTCACAACAAGCTGGCTCGCCGGCATGCCACTCGACATTGCGGACCTCAACATATTGGCGACACTCGTGCCGGGCGTGGTCGGCTTCGATGCCACCGATAGCTCTGCGGCCGCATTTTCCGTTGCAGGACAACGTCCAGATGCCAACGCGATCACGCTCGATGGTCTCAATTTTAGTTCTGGACAGGTCCCGCAAGAGGGTTTGCGTAACACTCGCGTGGTCACGAGCACGTATGACGTCTCGCGTGGCGGATTCAGCGGAGGCCTCGTGTCATCGACGTCCCGCGGTGGATCCAACTTGCTACAGGGATCCTTTGGCTACTCCGTGCGGGACGATGGCTTGGCCTTTGAGACGGGAGAGTCTTCGCCGTTTACGTCTGGCTTTAGTCAACATCAGGTCAGTGGTGGGCTTGGAGGCCCGCTGGTAAGGAACCGCCTGTTCCTATTCGCGTCGGGGCAGGCGCGTCTCCGGAATGACCCTCAACCATCGCTTACGTCAGCGACGTCTACCGATCTGCAACGACTTGGCGTGTCGCCGGATTCAGTCAATCGATTCATTGGTGTCGTCGATGGTGTCGGCGCGGGTCCGGACATACGACTCGATCGGAGTCGGTCCAATGATCGATATTCAACACTCATCCGCGCGGACTTTCTGGCGTCGAACAACCACACGCTCACACTCCGTGGCGATTGGCGCGGCAATACACAGGAGCCTTCGCAAGTATCCGCGCTCTCGTTACCGGAGACAGGCGGGCTCAGCAAGTCAGGTGGTGGTGGTCTCATGGCAACACTGTCGTCTCGTCTTGGCGTGACCGTGATCAATGAAGCTCGCATTTACGGATCGTCATCAAACAGAGATGGGAGTCCATTCTTGTACGTGCCGCAGGGGCGTGTTCACGTGGCGTCCGAACTAGACGACGGCTCAATGGGGATCAACACGCTTGTGTTCGGTGGCAACACACGTATGCCGATTTCGTCGAGCCAGCGTTCGCTCGAAATCGCAAACGAACTGTCGTGGTTACCCGGGACAGGCCGACACCGCTTCAAGCTTGGTACGCTGCTCAGCTTTCAACAGTCTGAAGACATCCTATCGACGAACCAGTTGGGTATCTACACATTCAATTCACTCGCCGCCGTAGAGTCCGGGACCCCCGCATCGTTCAGGCGGACGCTCGCGCCGAATGAGCGTTCAAGTAAGGGTGCCGAGTATGCCGTGTATGGAGGAGACGTTTGGCGTGTATCGACGTCTTTCCAGCTTTCGTATGGATTACGGGTGGAAGGCACACGTCTGTTTGGTTCACCTGAGTACAATGCCGATTTGGACGCTCGGTTTGGCGTTGCAACGAATAAGTTGCCGTCGGAGATAGCCGTCAGTCCGCGTGCGGGCTTCACATGGACCTTAGGAAGCCCGGGTTTTGGGGCGGCGCCGGCTTTGATTGTTCGTGGTGGTTTTGGGCGTTTTCGGAGCCCCGTGCCAAGTGCCTTAGTTGCCCAAGCGCAGCGTTCAACTGGCTTTGACGATTGCCGGAAGATTGTGTTGGACCGTCGCAATCGGTCGCATCGAGCGCGCCGGGTGCAACGGTTTTCACTGACTCGTTCGGGGCGCCAAAGTCATGGCGCGCATCACTCGGCTTCCAAAGGAACCTCACGTCGCTGTTGCGGCTGTCGGTGAACGGTTCGTATGCGCGTGGCGTGAGCCAATACGGTTTCCGGGACCTAAATCTGAATACGACGCCACAATTCAGGTTGGCCGATGAGGCAGGCAGACCCGTGTTCGTCGATGCGGCCGACATCGTGCCACGCACAGGCGCCATCAACCTTACCGATTCGCGGGTTGACGCGAACTACTCTCAAGTGTTGGAAGTGGGATCTGATCTCGAGTCCGAAACAAAGCAGCTCACCATTTCGCTCGGCGGAATCACAAACAACGGAGTTGTGCTGCAAACATCGTACAGTTGGTCCAATGTTCGCGATCAGTCTTCCCAGTCTTCGCGTTTTGGAAACGGAAGGCTGGCTGGCACGACAACCAGTGGAAACCCAAACGTCCGCGAGTGGAGTCGGAGTAGTTACGAACGACGTCACTCGTTCTTGTCGATTATGGGCTATCCGGTTGGTTCGTCATTGGAGATCACGGCGATCGGTCGTTTCAATTCGGGCGTTCCATATACGCCGGTCGTTGGTGCCGACATCAATGGAGACGGGGCTCGCAACGACCACGCTTTTGTTTTCGACCCAAACATGATTACATCACCGACCGTCGCGTCCGCGTTTGAACGACTCTTGGCATCGACAACGGGCGGTGCGCGGCGGTGTCTCGACGGACAACTCAATTCGGTCGCAGAACGCAATAGCTGTGTTGGACCCTGGCAGGCCTCGTTGGATTTTCAGGTCAATTTCCGACCAAGATTCCTTGGGTTGAATGGAAATGTTTCTTTGTCATTGACAACGGTGAACCTGCTCCGCGGAATCGACGAGTTGTTGCACGGTGCGGAGGGCGCGAAAGGTTGGGGTCTTAACACGCGGCCTAACAATACCTTGTTGTTTGTCGATGGGTTCGATCCGGCCACTCAGTCGTTTCAATACTCCGTCAATGAACGCTTCGGTGCTGCGAATGTCGGCGCCAGCGCATTCCGGGCCCCGTTTCAGATTGGCATCCAAATGCGCGTGGCGCTGGGCCCCAATCGAGGACAGGCGGCGCTGGACCGGATACGAGGCGGCGGGATGCGTGGAGCTGGCTCTGGCCGACGACAGGGAGGTTTTGGGCGTGGGTTGGCTGCCCGAGGGGGCCAAGGTGGCGGAATAACCGGCGATGATTTCCTGTCCCGGTTTTTGACCCTGTTGGTAAATCCGGCGGAAGCTGCGCTCGCACTGCAAGACACACTGCAGCTCACCGGTGCACAGGTCGAGCAACTCACCGCGATGCGCGACTCGTTGACGTCCACCAATGATAGCTTGGCAGTCGATCTTCAAAAGGAAATCGAAGACGTTGGCGGTTCCGATCCGCGGGCGCTGATGCAGGTCATTCGTCCACCACTACAAGAAGCACAGCGTCGTATCACAGAAAGCCTGAAAGCCGTGCGCCGCGTGTTGACTGAGGAGCAGTGGAATCGCTTGCCAGAGGATATCCGGAACGCCGGGCGAGGAGGAGGAGGGCGGCGCGCGGTAAGGCGGTAAGGCGGTATGGCGGTAGGTGTGACGACGTCACAACCGTGTGAACATTCGGTTGATTCGTACTAGCTTTTTAGACGCGCCAAACGCAACGTCGCATCCGCCCTACCGCCCTACCGCCCTACCGCCCTACCGTCTTCCGCCCTACCGCCCTACCGTCTTCCGCCCATGCCGCAGCTCGCGGTTGCGGAGGAAGTACGTGTCCGTAACGGGTGTCAGAATGGTGAGTCCAACGTGATCGGCTAGCAACAAATCCCTCCCAATGGCCTGCAATCCGACCGTGAGATCGAAAGATGCGGATTTGTCAGTTGCTATGCGAAGGAGAAAATGTTCGACGCCGTTCGGTTGGACAGCGTAGTCTACCGAAATGCTTTCCACATGTCCCGAGCTGCCCGCTTCGAGGAAAACATAGTGCTCGTCTGAGGGAGAGATCGATGCTGCCGTGCTTTGACCGAATTGTCGAATCCGTGTCTTGAACCGCACGCTGCGTTCTTCGCCGGTTTGAGTCTCATAGTCCAAAACACCGAGAACACATAGGAATTCCCCGAATTCCGGCGTTGTCGATTGCAATGACGGGGGCACGAGTCCCGCCACATCAATCCTTGTGGTTGTGCCGGCACCTCCGACTGTGGGCGGCCCGTCGCCGTCCAGGCGGGACCGAACAACTTCCGCGGCTCGCAGGTCTACAGTACGGCGAGGTGTTTCCGACCATTGGTCGTCACGGCATCGTAGGCCTTCGTGAACGCTGACCTCTATCGATAGCCCTACGGCATCTCCCCACCCTTCGTTTGACAGGTGGAACGATGCGGACCCATCGATACGTTGTCCAATGAACATCAACGGTTCGGTGTCTACGTCACTTTTGGTTACCTCGATCTCCACGCTACTGATGTAAAGAGTTTCCTCCGAAGTGTTGACGATCTTCACCGACAATCGTGGCCAATCCCAAAAGATGCCGTTGGCCCCACCGATGGGACCACCGGTCTCGAGCAGTTCTCGATAGGCAAGCAGGGGAGTGACGGTGACGCTGTCTTGGTTGTGTCTGACGAATTCATAGCTCAGAGAGGACGGAGACTGGCTTGCTCCCACGCGGACGTTGCGTGTTTGAACGGTGGACGTGTCACTCAAGGTTAGGGTCGCAATCGCGCCGTTTTCGTTTTCGTCAATGGATCCCTCGCCGCCGTAAAGCGTAATGTCAGCGGCGACTTTTGGGGGCCCGCCAAGAATCGATGCGAAAATAATCGCGCCCGCCGAGATGGTGAGGAGACCAAACCCGCCCGCCAGGGCCAGTTTTCGTACCCGTCCGGCGGGTTGTCCGCCAATAGTTTTTATGAGTCTGGCAACGTCGTCAGCGAACCGGGTGTCCAGAACTTCGAAGGCGTTGCGGGTTGCGAGTGGGACCAACGGCTTTGGCAGATCCTCGGCTGCCGGCATTTTCGCGCCATCGACGAGTACCGGTATCACGCGAGTGCCGCGGCGTTCCAGCGCCTCGGCAATTTCGAGGCGAACAAGGTCTTTCGGGTTGTCGAGCCGACGGTGACCTGAGTCGTCTGTGAGCGTAAGCCAGGACGGTCCTATGACAACGAGCACCACATCGTATTTTGCCAGTGTCTCGCGGATGGCGAGAACGAAATCGTCACCGGCGGCAATGTCTTCGATGTCGCGAAACACGCGACCGTCACCGTAATATTTGACCAAACCATCGTGAATGCGGCCCGCGTGACCACCGCTATCGCTCCGTCTGTAGCTTATGAACACACCGTTCATCGAATATCGAGTCCGTCCTTGGTTTTCTGACGCTTCAGGCCCGTGCCAAATCTAGCTTACTAAGCGGAACCACGCGTGTCTTGCGTCTGCGAATCCGCGACGGTGCACCTTGAGTTCCTGGCCACCCGGAGCCATCTTCGCGTATCCAATCTGGCCAGGCGGTCTGTACACACGTTGGCTAGGTGTTCGAGCAGTACCTGACCCACCGCTGCCACCGCGTGCCAACTGATGAATGTGACTTCGACTGTTTCCAAGTGGGCCAAGGTCATCGACCAAACCCGATGCATCGGTTGCCACGCCTGTTCGACGGCTTGCAAGTCAGAAAACGAAGTGCCCCTGTCCGTGAATCGGACCTATGTGAAGTACGTTGATGTGGGGAATTTTCCAAACAACCGACGCGCATTTCAAGTTACTCGATGCAATCAATGTGAATTCGCGCCGTGTGTAGAGGCGTGTCCGACGAAGGCGATGTATCGAAGAGACGACGGGATCGTCGATTTTGACAAATCACGGTGTATCGGCTGTAAAGCCTGCATCGCGGCATGTCCCTACGACGCCATTTTCATGAATCCCGAAGATCACTCTGCCGAGAAGTGTAATCTCTGCGCGCATCGGCTGGATATTGGTCTCGAGCCGGCGTGTGTTGTGGTGTGCCCCACACAGGCCATTTTGGTGGGAGATTTGGATGACCCCAATTCTAAGGTCGCACAAATCGTGCAACGCGAACCGGTAACCGTGCGCCGACCGGAAAAGGAAACCCACCCAAAGCTGTTCTATCTTGGTGCGACGCAAGCCACGCTCGATCCAATTGCCGCAGACCGGCCCACCGGCGGCCTATTCGTTTGGAGCGAACAATCGAAAGGATCCCAAGCCGTTGTTTCCGGACATCCCACCGGTGGCAATTCGTCGGCCGCGGCTTTGCTCTCGTACGACGTGCCGCACAAGGCGCCGTGGGATTGGCGTGTCTCATTGTACACGTGGACAAAAAGTATTTCGGCGGGTGTCTATCTTCTCGCTGCGGTTTTCGTTTTGCTCGGAATGCTGGACGCGACCGGCCAACTGTGGACCACGATTGTTCCTGTCATTGCGCTGACTGCGTTGGCCGTCACCGGAGGTTTGCTCGTCTGGGATCTCGAGCAACCAAAGCGATTTTATTACATATTGACCAAGCCGCAGTGGAAGAGTTGGCTTGTCAGAGGTGGCGTCATCATAGGTTTGTACGGGGCGATTCTCGTAGGCCACATCGGCGCCGGTTTTGTCGGTATGGATCAAGTGCGGCAAACGCTTATCCCCATTGGCATCCCGGTAGCCGCGATGACTGCGGTGTACACCGCGTATCTCTTTGCCCAATCAAAGGGCCGCGATCTTTGGCAAAGCCCTCTGCTTCCACCTCACATGCTCGTGCAGGCCGTCCTGGCAGGTTCCGCTGTGTTGGCGATAGTCGCCGTGATGGCCGCGCCTGCAGTCGTTGAATCGCTCTACATCGTTGTGGCTGTGGCCAGCGCCACGCACGTCCTTTTTGTTCTCGGCGAAATCACGTTGCCACACGGCACCGCCCAAACACGTTTTGCCGTGCAGCAAATGACGCACGGTAAGTACAAGGCGTTTTTCTGGAGTTCCTTGGTGTTCGGCGTCATTGCTGTGGCCGCCCCGTGGCTCGGCGTCTTTGCCGCCGGTGCGGGGTTGATTGGTCTACTGCTATTCGAACACGCATACGTACAAGCCGGTCAATCCGTCCCCCTCGCCTAACATGAGGCGTAGTAACGAGTTCTCATCCTTGCGCGGGCAGCGGGTGGTGGGCAGCCGCGATGTTGCAGCCGGATGTCTGACGCGTCACACCGAACCCCCCCTCAGTACAAATGACTGACAACCCAACCCCATTCAGCGCAAATGACTGACGATCCAAACCCCTCTCGCGTCAACGTCTCTCGCGATGTCACCGAATCGCGTAACGAAACGTTTTATCCCGGTCCCAGCGGTGGGCAACTCGCCATGTTTCCACCAAAGGAACGATGGGACAATTGGCGTGAGCTGGATTCGGCCGCGTGGCCGGAACGGGTGGAGCGGGAATACACACTCGTACCGACTACGTGTTTCAATTGTGAGTCGGCCTGCGGTCTTCTTGCGTACGTTGATCGAGAAACGATGCAGGTGCGTAAGTTCGAGGGGAACCCTGAACATCCCGGTTCGCGCGGACGCAACTGTGCCAAGGGTCCTGCGACACTCAATCAGATTACGGATCCGGATCGAATTCTCCATCCCCTGAAACGGGTTGGACCGCGCGGCGGTGGAAAATGGGAGCGCGTGTCATGGGAGGATGTCATGCGCGACATCGCCTCACGAATACGCGCTGCCATCGTCGAAGATCGTCACAACGAGATCATGTACCATGTTGGTCGACCGGGGGAGGACGGTTTCACCGAACGCATTTTGGCCGCCTGGGGTGTAGACGGTCACAACTCTCACACCAATGTCTGTTCGTCAGGGGCGCGTGCGGGATACCAGTACTGGATGGGAATGGATCGGCCAAGCCCAGACTATGCAAACGCAGATGTGATATTGCTCATCTCCGCGCACTTGGAAACGGGTCACTATTTCAATCCGCATGCGCAACGAATTCTCGAGGCTAAACATCGTGGTGCAAAAATCGTCGTGTTTGATACGCGGCTTTCGAACACGGCAACGCACGCTGACTACTGGTTACCGTCGATACCGGGGTCAGAAGCCGCCGTCATGCTGGCCATCGCCAACTATTTGATCACTGAGAGACGCTACAACCGTGAGTTTGTAAGACGTTGGTGGAACTGGGAAGAGTTCTTGCTCAAGCAGCATCCCGGCGTCTCACAAACGTTCGAATCGTTCGAAGGAATCCTGCAAACGATGTATGCGGAGTACACGTTTGAGATGGCTGCGCTCGAGTCGGGTCTCGATGCCAAAATCCTCGAGGAGATTGCAGAGGCTGTTGCTGCCGCCGGAACGAAGCTCGCGACGCACAACTGGCGGAGTGCGGGGGCGGGGAACGAGGGCGGGTGGCAGGTCGCGCGTACGATGTTTTTACTCAACGCGCTCATGGGTGCGGTGGCTACGCCCGGTGGAACCTATCCCAATTCGTGGAACAAGTTTGTGCCAAAGCCGATCTATTCGCCGCCCCATCCCAAGGTGTGGAACGAGTTGACCTGGCCGGAACAATATCCGCTGGCGATGAACGAACTCTCGTTCCTCTTGCCATACTTGTTACGTGACTCCGGCGAGAAGCTATCGGTCTACTTTACACGCGTATACAATCCCGTTTGGACGAATCCAGACGGTTTTGCGTGGATCGATATGTTGCGAAACGAAGAAAAACTCGGATTGCACGTGGCGTTGACGCCGACTTGGAACGAGACGGCATTCTTTGCCGATTATGTATTGCCCATGGGACATTCGGCAGAGCGACACGATCTGCACTCGTACGAAACCCACGATGCGCAATGGATTGGATTTCGCCAACCGATCATGCGTGCAGTTCGCGACCGGTTTGGTCTCCCGGTGGTCGATAGTCGCGAATCAAACCCCGGCGAAGTGTGGGAAGAAAATGAATTTTGGATTGATCTTACGTGGCGGATAGATCCGGACGGCGAGCTGGGCATTCGCAAATACGTGGAATCCAAAAAGCATCCAGGTACAAAGCTGTCTGTCGATGAGTATTACGCTTATACATTTGACAACTCCGTTCCGGGTTTGCCGGAACGCGCGCGGGAAGAGGGAT
>JAZDDC010000327.1:0-2871 GCA_036679565.1 Gemmatimonadota bacterium | reverse complement strand
CTTGGTGAGCACGACCGATGACGCTTTCTTTGCCACAGAGGTCACAGAGAAAGGTAGAGGACACAGAGGACGCCCAGAATAGGATTGGGCGGCGCTTCCTTCTTGAGCGTTGGGTGTTGAATGTTAAATGTTGAGCTTTTCTTGCTCTGTGTCCTCTGTGGCAAGAAAAGTGTCGTCGGTCCTGGTCGAGTGTAATCTGAGTTTTGAATTGATGTAAATTGGTCCCCATGCTTACGTCCCTCCTGATGGTGGCTGGGGTTCTCTTGGCCCCCCGGCAAGATCACGTGACCATCGTTGCCACGACCGACGTGCACGGTCGGGTCATGCACTGGGATTACATGCATGACCGAGAGGCGCCGTGGGGTCTGACAAGAGCGGCCACCGCCATCGATTCCATCCGCCGGGTCAAGCGTGACGCGGTGGTGTTGGTGGATGCTGGCGATCTGTTGCAGGGTAATCTGTTCGCCCGCTATTTCGCGACGGAACATCCAGTGGCTCGGCATCCCATCGTCGATGCGTTCAATTTTTTGCGGTACGATGCGTTTACACCGGGAAATCACGACTTTGATTTTGGTGTCGAACGCATGGATGCCGCACTTGGTGATGCCCAATTCAACGTTGTATCCGCCAATGTGTACGGGCCGTCACGTCTTGTATACCGTGAGTACGCGGTCGTCGAACGAAACGGTATCAGAGTTGGCATCACTGGCGGGACTACACCGGGTGCGGCGGTGTGGAATCGTGACAAGATGATTGGCCGCAGCGTGCGTCCGATTCTGCCGGAAGTGAGTAGGGTCTTACAACGGATGCAGGCCGACGGCGTGGACCTCAAAGTCGTTTTGCTGCATAGTGGAATGAGTGGTCGGTCTTCGTATGATCCCCGGGGGGTGGGTGAGGAGAATGTTGCGGCGCAGCTTGCGTTTCTTCCTATCAAACCCGACATCGTCGTCGTTGGACATTCTCACGGGGTGATGCGCGATTCAATCATCAACGGAGTTCATTTTATTCAGGCCGAACCGTGGGCGAAGAGCCTGGCGGTTGCGGAAGTCACCTTCACGCGCAACGAACAGGGCAAACCCATACGCCGAGTTGTCCGTGGTACCAGGGTAGATCTTGCGCGTGTCTCCCCGCATGAAGAGTTGGTGCGGCGACTTGAGGATTCGCATCGCAGCGCTCGGTCATGGGGAGACCTGCCCGTGGCAACAGCACAAGAAGAATGGAGCGCCCAGTTTTCGCGCGGGCAGGACACGCCAATCATCGACTTTGTCAATCATGTGCAACTCCACAACACCGGTGCGCAACTTTCGGCAACCACCGTGTTTAACCATGAGGCCGGTTTTCCCCGTGGTTTGGTTAGAATGCGCCACGTCTTGGCCCTTTATCCGTTCGAGAACACACTCAAAGTGGTGGCAATCGATGGAGCCACGCTCAAACAATATCTGGAACGCTCTGCGGAATATTTTCGCGCGTACGTACCTGGCCAACCGCCTATCAACCCGTCAATTGCCGGTTACAACTACGACATCGTCAGTGGCCTCGAGTACGTCATTGACGTAACAATGCCAGTCGGTTCCCGTGTCCGACAAATGGTTTTTGAAGGACGCATCGTCCAACCAACCGATCGTTTCTCGTTGGCAATTAACGATTACAGGATGGTGACGGGCAGGTTCGACATGCTGTCGCGACTACCCGTTATTCGCAGTGGTGACCGCCGTGTTGCCGAGATGTTGGTCGATGAGGTGCGTCGGGTTGGTACGCTCGTGACGGATTCTTACTTCAAGCCGTCGTGGTCTGTCATCCCCTCAGATGCGCACGAGGCGATTCGTATCTCGCTTGGTGCACCCGATCCGGCGCGCTCTGAACGTCATGCATTTCGCATTCTGGCGACGACCGACTTGCAGGGGTCCGTACAACCCCGCAAGACGAACTGGTCGGGCGGCGGTGAGGTCGGAGGGTTGAGTGCGCTCAAGGGTTGGATCGACTCACTCGCGACGGCGTGCGTGTGTCCCTCCATTGTATTGGACGCAGGTGGTGCCATCGGTGGCTCGTTGATCGCCGATCGATCGTTTGGTCGGCTCATGGTCGATGCCATGAACGTCGTGCGCTACGATGCGGCTGCGATTGGAGAACGTGAACTTGTGTGGGGTATCGATACGTTGCGGGCCCGTGTCGGCCACGCCCGATTCCCTTTCCTCGCGGCCAACACACGGCTCGAAAGTGGCACCGCGCGACCCGACTGGGCGAGGGATTGGGTGATGATCGAACGGGGTGGGGCCCGTGTTGCGGTGATCGGGTTAACCGCTGGTCCGACCATGGCCATTCCGCTCGCGGAATCGGATCGGTTCATCGTTGATGACATGGTTGCCACCGTTGAACGGCTCTTACCCCAGGCCCGGGCGGCGGGGGCGGAGTTCACCGTGTTGCTCGCCCACGCAGGGGCGTATTGCGAAACGAGTGGTTGTCGAGGCGGGTTGATCGATTTCGTCAACGCCCTCCAACCCGGGTCTGTTGACTTGGTCATTGGCGGGCACTCCGCGTCTGAGGCAACTGCGACGATAAACGGCATCCCGATCCTACTCCCCGGTGCTGGAGGCATGTCGCTCGGCGTCGTCGATGTGTTTGCCACACCCGGTGGAGGTTACCGTGTGGAATCGTCAGTGCAAACGGTGTGGGCGGATTCGGTGTCGGTCGATGAAGAAATCGAATCGTTGGTTCGGGCCGCTTCGTTTGATACAGATGCTGTATTTACGACTCTTGGCGTCCCGGCGTCAGCCGCCCCGGGAGGAGGAGAATCCTCTTTGGGCCGTTTGGTTGCCGACGCCTATCGAAATGCCGCGCGTGCGCACGTTGCGATTGTACATGACGCCACCG
>JAZDDC010000326.1:0-4978 GCA_036679565.1 Gemmatimonadota bacterium | reverse complement strand
GCAACAGAGGCTCTCGATGCTGTGCGGTGGGCCGAGCGGTTTGCGACGGAGGCAGGTGTGGCCGACGAGGTTCGTGAGAGCACTAACCATGTGCGTCAGTCAATTGACGAGTTAATGTAGCGTTCACATAGTCCTTGGAGTTTACAGATGCTAACGAGATCAAGTATCCTCGTCCTGACGCTTTTTGCGCTCCTGCCGCGTCCCTTCTCGGCCCAAGCTCACGGTGACAACGGTCATGGGCTCACCGACGACTCTCGTTTCCAACAGGCGTTGAGTCTGTTCGAGATGTGGCTCGACGCCAAGATGGACTATGAGGACATACCGGCCGTGTCCGTAGCGTTAGTTCACGACCAAGATGTGGTGTTTACGGCAGGCTATGGATTTGCCCATCGCGACAATCGAACCCCCGCTACGGCCTCCACACTTTACTCCATCTGTTCTATCTCGAAGCTTTTCACCTCGATCGGCGTGATGCAACTCCGAGACAAAGGGAAGCTCGAACTCAACGACCCTGTGGGCCACCATCTTCCATGGTTCGATCTTGCACAGGCCTATCCCGATGGACCGCCGGTTACCGTGGAAGGGTTACTCACACATTCGTCAGGTCTTCCCCGAGAATCTGCACATCCGTATTGGACCGGCCCCGACTATCCGTTCCCGACGCGGGAAGAAATTATCGATGGTCTGCCCGGGCAAGAAACACTCTACCCAGCCCGTCGCTATTTTCAGTACTCAAATTTGGGCATGGCATTGGCCGGACAACTGATTGAGCAAACTTCCGGAATGACGTATGAAAGTTATGTGCGCACGAACATCCTCGAACCGTTGGGGTTGTCGAACACCTATTCTGAGATTCCGGAACAACATAGAGGCGGGCAGTTCGCCACGGGTTACGACCGACGCTCGCGCAGCGGCGATCGCAGTGAGGCAACTTTTTTCCGGGCACGTGGGATTGCGCCAGCTGCGGGTTTTGCGTCCACGGTGGAAGATCTTGCGAAGTTCGCATCGTGGCAAATGCGTCTCTTGAAAGATGGTGGTACGGACGTATTGAATGTCAACACGTTGCGTGAGATGCAACGGGTCCATTGGGTCGATCCGAACTTCGAGACCATGTGGGGGCTTGGGTTCTCAGTGAGGCGTGGTGATGACGGTGCGGTGGTCGGCCATGGCGGAAGTTGCCCGGGGTTTCGTGCCACGTTTCAACTCGTTCCAAGTGAAAAGATGGCCGGCGTTGTCATGATCAATGCTCAGGGAACCAACCCCACGGATGTGGTCACCCGAATGCGCGAGACACTCGGCACGGCTGTCAAGAACATACGCGCCGATGCCGACGGAGGCGACGCATTGGTCGCGGAGTTTGCAAAATATGAAGGCCTTTACCAATCGCATTGGGGTGAGGTGGGGATAATTCGTTGGGACGACGGCTTGGCGGCGGTCAGTCTGCCAACACGCGACCCCGTCGATGGCATGACCAAGTTGCGTCATATCGAAGGTGATGTTTTCCGGCGTGTGCGTGACGACGGGGAACTTGGCGAAGCCTTTATTTTCGAACTCGGTCCGAACGGCGCGGTCCGCCGCTTTAGCACACACGGAAACTTCTCGGAGAAGGTTCGCTAGGGCGGTGACAATCACACGCGATCTGCAGCGCTACAAACGCATGTTGCGTATCCGTCTGTTACGTCGGTGATGTAGTTCGAAACTGACAGCGACAATCTGGTGTAGTACGAGAACCTACCTCCAACAGTTGGTGATCCAGTTGATGAATTGTTCAATCCGTAGTGTGCCGCGGTTCTTCGTGCTGCTTCTTTTTTCCGGCATGTTGACCGGCCCGAGTGCGAGCGCACAGCTTTCCCCTGCTCCCAATCCTGTCGCTGCATTGCCGGGCGCCGGTAGGCCAATTGAAATTGAGGCCACCAGGGCTCGTCGTGCGGCGCTCGCGGCGCGGGTGGGACCGGGCATTGTTGCTTTGCCGGCGGCTACGGCGCGGGACCTTGAACGTGACGTCCTTCAGGATAACGATTTTCGGCAAGACGACTATTTCTTTTATCTTACAGGCCTTGAGGCACCAGATGCTTGGCTCGTGATGGCTGTGGAACCATCCGGCGCCCTCGAGACGCACCTCTTCCTTCCGGAACGAAACCCGCGGACCGAACAATGGACGGGGAAAAAACTTGGCCCTGGCCAAGACGCGGTTCGGCTGACCGGGATCCAGAGTGTACGGCGTCTGGATTCACTTGACGGATCAATGCTTATTTTTCAGCGTACCGCACAGGGGCCTTTGTTTACGCCTCAGGATGCTGGCTCGGCGGACAACGAACGCATCGCACGGTGGATCAGTGCGGCAAGCGACATCGATGTTCGCAACGTCGTGCCGGTACTTGACAGCATGCGTCTGGTGAAGGACGAAGCTGAGATGGTTCGACAAAAACGCGCCATAGATATTACGGTTGAGGCCCAGCGCGCCGCCATGTTGGCCATCCGCCCTGGCATGTTCGAATACGAGGTTGAAGCTGTCGTCGAATTTACATTTCGTTCGCGTGGCGCGGATCGCGTGGGATTCCCATCCATTATTGGTAGCGGCCCTAACAGCACCACGCTCCACTACGACACGAACAGACGTCAATTGCAACCCGGTGACCTCGTGGTCATGGACATTGGTGCTGAGTATGGTCAGTACTCGGCAGATGTGACGCGAACCGTTCCCGTTGATGGCAGATACACAGAACGTCAAAAAGACGTTTATCGGTTGGTGTTGGGCGCGCAACAAGCGGCTATCGATGCGACTCGACCAGGTGTTACCCTTGGCGAGCTGACACGTATTGCGCGCGGATACATTGATGCCAATAGCGGTGAACTCTGTGGTGGTAGCTCCTGCAATCAGTACTTCATTCACGGACTATCCCACTGGCTCGGTATGCGTGTCCATGATGTGGGCGACTATTCGACACCGTTGGCGGCCGGAATGGTCTTCACTATTGAACCTGGTATCTATATCGAAGGAGAGCAAATCGGTATTCGAATTGAAGACGACATACTCGTGACGGAGACCGGTGCAGAGGTGTTGTCTGCCGCCGCGCCCCGTACAGTCGAGGCAATCGAAGCGCTAATGAAACGAGAGTTGACGCCGTAAGCTCCCGCACGAAATGAAGACAGACAGGAGCGAAACTAACCTCCGCTCCTGTCTGAATATCGACTTCCGGCTTACTGGCGAAACATGACTCGACCAAAACTCCCGACGAAGCCTTTCGATGGATCAGGCCGGCTCCAAAAACTTTGTTCGGACAAACGCTCTACGACCCGCGATAGTTGAAAGCCCCAATCGCCCGTAGGAGCACCACTGAGATCCAACGACGCAAAGGGGATACGCATTTCAACGGACCAACCCCGGTCGTTGATAGTGAAAGCTGATGTCCAATCCGTGTCCCACTCGTTGTCCCATTGTGTACCGTTTTCAATACTTACTTGGTCCCTCACGACCCCGGCCGCATTGATCACAAAAACTTTCGTCGTGAGGCCATCCGTGTTCGTATCGAGAAACATGGCGATCCGATCGCCGTTAGTGTCGTCCCTGTCACCGGGCGTGCGGGTGATGTCGCCCGGTGATTCGTCATTGAGTGCCAACCCAACGTACAGGTACGTGTCGTCGTAGGTGAGCGCGAATGCGGTGGTTTGCGTGGGATCGCCTCCGGCTTGCGTGAAGAAAGCTTCGTTCCACACCACGTTGCTCCATGCGGTGTCGTCTAACTTGCCATCAATGAATGGGACATCACGGAGGGTCTGAGTCACATGGTACTCGGCGGCGGGGGTGGCATCTGTACGCAACAAGATTCGCCCATCACTGGGCATCGAAAGCGCTTGTGTGTCAAACGGTTTTTTGAATGAGGGTGCAATGACCAGGTGCGCACCGAGAAGCTTTGTTTCTTCTCCGTTGACTTCGATGGTGTAGTAACTCTTCGGAACTACCATGCCGTCGATTTCCGCGTACGCATCGATAATTCTGAATACGCCACCCGTCGAGTCCTGTGCTGACAGGTTCTGAGGGATCACGTTTCCGGGCAGGTATGCGTACCCAACGGTTTGAGTGAACCCGCGCAGGCGCGATGTCTCAGGGTCGATGAACAACCGAAAGTATCCTCCGTGTTGCTTGTTCGCGGGGCTGAACGTCATTTCGACAACGTTGTGTACTACGTCGGACCCCGGAAGCTTCTCCGACGCGACTGATTTGAGGGCGACCTCAGGCTGCTGTGTAAGCCACGGTAGTGACACCCATCCGTAGTGCAAGAACAACAGTTGAAATGGTCCATCGCGATATGATGGGTCAAAGTCATATTCGCGCGACCATAACACATGGCCGTCATATGCCATTGTCGGGCGTGAATTATCTTCAAGTGGCAGCTCGACGATGCCGTGACTTGTTTTGGGTTCGATCGTGACGCGATAATACCGCCAGTTGTCGTAGTACGAACGATCTTCGTTAATTGGTAGGCTGGCCAGATACATGCCGGCAGTAAACTGAAACGATGGTGCGCCTATCCAGTTGCTGAAGCCACCATGGGCCTGTACCATGCCCTCAACAATCTGTTGAGTGCGCGGGTCATCGTAAGTTGGTCCGGTATTTAGTTGGGCAATCAGTGGGGTGGCTAAGACCGCCATCGCGCACAACATGGCGCAAGTGCTCGCCAGCGCATTTCGGATCGATCGTGATTGGTATTCCATAATTCTCCTCCAGGCAACAGTTGAGTCTATTCGCTTCGCAACGCTGTTACGGGGTCGATGTGAACTGCTTTCGATGCGGGTCCGATTGACGCTGCGGCTGTGGCGAACATCGTTAGTGCGGTGATGATGAGGACGGTTGGGAGGTCCACCGGTGCGACGTCATAGAGCAGGTGTTCAAGCGATTGAGATACGCCGAGCGCAATGGGAATACCGATGCATAGGCCTGCTATTGCGGGCCAGACGCCGTGTGCCAACACGGAGC
>JAZDDC010000325.1:0-2141 GCA_036679565.1 Gemmatimonadota bacterium | reverse complement strand
TCGATAATGGTCCGGACGGCGCATGGGCGCTCGAAGTGATTCGCGCTCAACCGCTCGCGGCACCACATCTCATGCCGGTTGAAGTCGCCAACATTCTTCGCCGCGCGGTCCTGAATAGTCGGGTATCCAAGGACAACGCTGCAATGGCGCATGGCGACCTACTCGATCTGCCCGTAGCACTGTTTCCTTACCAACCGGTGGCGTCGCGTGTCTGGGAGCTTCGGGATAACTTCACAACATACGATGGCTTCTACGTGGCCCTGGCTGAGCTGCTTGAAGCCCAACTGGCCACGCTCGATGTCAGAATGAGCCGTTCTCCGGGCGCTCGGTGTTCATTTCTGACACCGTCTAAGTAGAATCGTTCGAGTTCTACACGTAGCTGCACGGCGGGGATCGATTGAACCGGGTCGCTGTCGTTGGCGACCCGTTGGAGCGCGGTGACAAGACGGGGTCAGTTCGCGCCATGGGACAACCCAGCGAACGCGCGCCCGTCAGCCCCCCAAAAGAAACCTCCCGAAACCGAGCATCGTGGCCGCGGTTCCGAGCCAGAACAGAAACATCCATTTGATCAGCTCAGCCTTGAGACCGCTCATTTCGCCTCGGACGCCGGCGATCTCGGCCCGCAACTCAGCGGTCTGGAGTTTGAACTTGGCATCGAACCTCAACCAGTTCACACGACCTGGCCCCGGCGGCGAACACGCATCCCGTCCAATAGGGTGCGCGTGGTCTGCTGAATCAGTTCCTCGACATCATCGAAGGCCAAGATGTGTCCTTCAATGATCAGTGAAGCCAACCCGTGGACCGCACTCCATGCAACGTATGCCTGCACTCGCGGATCCTGGCGTTTGATGGTGCCATTGCGCTGGTGAGATTTCACTGCCGTGACCAGTTGTTCAAACAGTGCGATTGCCGCATCCCGCAACTCGGGCACGTCTTCACGCATGAGCGCCTCCCGGCCGTACATCAACCTGTAGTGCGCGGGATTCTCCAGGGCAAAACGTACGTATTCTTCACCCATGTATTGCAATCGATCGAGGTTGGGCCGCGGTGCGTTTGTTTCGAGGGATTGCAATCGGTCTCTGAGGCGACCGAACCCTGCTGCCGCAACCGCAACAAGCAACGCGGTCTTGTCACGGAAGTGGCGGTAGGGTGCCGCGCGCGATACGCCGAGTCGGTCGCCGATTGCCCGCATGGTCACGCTGGCGGTTCCGCCCTCCGCAATCATGTTAGCTGCTTCAGTGAGCAGCGCAGCCCGCAGATCTCCATGATGGTACGTGTTGGTCTGACTGGTCATGCGGTAACATGACCGAACATGTTGACAACATCAACATCTTTTCGTCTGTCGATGCCGTCAACACTTTGCGTCTTGTCTTTCTCAAAACTGCGATGGCAACAGGAGTCTTCGCGGTACAACCAAGCCGCGTCCATTTCCCATCGCACCGCGGTGCGTATTGAAGTACACGACGTCCCTCGCAGTGTTTGTTGCGATGCCGTTCGGTTCTTCAATCGTTGCCGAACCCGTTTGCCCGTCGTTGTAACCCGGTCGTCCGGTGCCGGTCACGATGCCGTACGCTCCTGTCTGGAGATCCACTCGGTAGATGACGTGATCCCAGATCTTGTTTATGTACAACGCGCCACCCGCGTAGACGTTGTGGGCGTTCCCCTTGCCGGGGAGCACTGCCAGTTGCAAGAGGTCTCCATCGGGGGTCCACTTGAAAACAATGCTGCTCCTTAGGTCGGCGACATAAATGTTGCCGGCGGGATCGATAGTGACGCCGTTCGGTCCCGTCATACGCTCGTCCCGTACGACCACGACTGCGGCACCGCCCGTTTCAGGCACACTCGCGAGAAACCCTCCGCGGTGGTTTGCCACGATGAAATCTCCCTCAGGCCGTTGCACCATCCCGACTGGTCCGTCCAGGCCCCCATCCGCAAAGACCGACCGGCTCCCGTCGGCAGCAATGCGGAAAATCTTGTTCTCGCGGTAGTCGGCCTGAAGTAAGCTGCCGTCCGGTAGCGCGAGGTTGCCGGACGCGCTGGAGAACTCGCCGCTCAGGAGAACCGTTTCTCCGTCCGGTGCCGTCCTCCACACGTTTTTGTCGAAGTTCGTGTTGTACATGTTGCCGTCTGCATCAACGGAG
>JAZDDC010000324.1:0-2865 GCA_036679565.1 Gemmatimonadota bacterium | reverse complement strand
CTCATCGGGACGGTGACAGAAACCATCGAGTCGCGGCGACACGAATTGGGTCTACGAGCTGCGTTGGGCGCTCGTCCTCAATACCTCGTCGGGTTCGTGCTTCGGGGTAGCATCGCCATCATCGCGCTAGGGATTGGAGTTGGGTTGATTGGTGCACTTGGTCTAACGAGACTTCTCACTGGGTGGTTGTATCAGGTTTCAACCACGACACTTGCCTCCTATTGGTGGGCCACCGGGGCCATGATTGGGGTTACGCTCTTGGCCAGTGCGGTGCCAGCGGCAAGCGTGCTGCGTTGTGATCCTAAAGAGTTGTTGCGAAGCTCAGACCGGTGATGTGGTGAACGGACCGTCTCATCAGGGTCTCGTGGCGGTGATCGTTCCGTTGGTGTTATTTGTAAAATACAAGATTGCACGTCCGGTATGGTAAGCCACGGCGCTTCCACCCGGCGCCACGCTTACTATCCGTGTCCGCACTGTGTTGGTCGCACCATCAATGACGGTGACCCCTCCCGCATCGCCGGCAAACACTAGGTTGTTCGCAATATCCACATCAACAAAGAGCGGAGTCCCGCCGATCGTCGGTATCGTTGCGACAAGGGCTGATGCCGCAGGTTGGGTGTCGTCAATCACGTGGACAGCGTTCGCGGTGATGTCTGCCACGTATACCATTCGCGTTGTCGGATTGACCACTATGTCTTGAGGCGTGGTTCCAACTGTAACAGAGTCGATGATTGTCTTTGTCGATGCTTGCATACGAATGACAAAGCCGTTCTGC
This sequence comes from Gemmatimonadota bacterium, assembly GCA_036679565.1. Lineage (GTDB taxonomy): Bacteria > Gemmatimonadota > Gemmatimonadetes > Gemmatimonadales > GWC2-71-9 > JAZDDC01. The sequence continues at coordinate 2,090 of JAZDDC010000324.1, read as the reverse complement.
AATGTCGCGTAAATGCGGTCGCTGGCTGCGTCTATTGCCAGGTGTCCCGGAGCCGAACCACCTTGTCCGATGATGGTCGTGGACTGATTGAACAGTGAGTCAAACGCGCTGGTTCCGTCAATGACGAACAGCGCTGGAAAGCCCGCACCGGCGGGTGTTGACAGGGCGTATACGGAATCGGTTCCAGGGTGCCATGCTATTGCACCGATCGGCGACGCCCCAACGGCGAGTTGGCTGAGTGGGCCGCGGTTGGCTCCGTTACGAACGAACACCGTGCTTCCCGCGCCATCCACAACGTACAGTTTGTTCTGCGTTTCGTTGATGGCAATGAACTCTATGCTCGTGGCACCCGTGATTGTCGTGGGTGTGCCCGCGACCGCCCCGAGGGTTGGATTGAACACGACGAGTTGGTTGCCGCCTGATTGCACGGTATACACGGAGTCGGTGACCGGATTCACCGCAAGGTGTATCGGTGCAATACCGAGTGCGACCGTTTGTCGAACACCGATCTCCGCAGAGGTTGGCGTCAGTCGCGTGTCCAGGCTGAGATTGCCGGCAAGGGTTGGAAGCGTGACGCCGCCGGCGAAACTGTTCGTTTGCGACGCAAACGTCGCGACCGAATAAAGATTGCCCACTGCCGGGGTGAAACCACCAAAGAGTGTAACGTCCATTCCGCCCGCGAGGTCCGCAGCGCCACTGACATTGAACTGGTCATGGAATCCGGTACCTGAGCCAGGAAGCGCACCACCAAGCTCAACACGCAGACGGGCGGTCGCGGCCTGTGGGAATGGTCCAGTTATCCCAAGTACTCCAGGCGCGGCTCCGGCCCCTGGTTGAATGTCGGCCGCGAGCGTGGTCACCGTTGCGCCTGCCAGGTTGAGAACGCCGTCGCCTTGGAGAAGTGTCCCGGCCACGTCCGTGTATCCCCGGACCATGGTCACGGTGCCGGTTGAAATATTGACGACACTGCCGGCCAGGTTGTTCACATCCACGTTGAATGTTGTTGTGCCTGTTCCGATGGAACGAGACAGCGTACCGGAGTTGTCGATGCGTGGCACGGCCCCACCGAGGTTATAGATGTAGGTGAGGTCCCCTTGAACGTCGAACGTTCCCTGATTGTCGAGGACACCGCCCGATCCAGTCTGAATTGTGCCGGCCGTCCACGTCATCGTGCCGTTGTTCTGCACGATTCGGCGGAGATTCTTTGTGCCGTTTTGCAGCGTTGCGGTGGCAGCGGCGCCGATGTTGAGTACGCCACTATTGGCGGCGTCCTCCAGGTTGCCGCCGTTCCAGATGAAAGAGTTGATGGCGTTGATGGTGCCAGCACCGGTGAGTGTACCGGTATCCATGGACAGTTGGTCAAAACTCGCCGTGTTGGCGGCGGCGATTGTTACGGTTGCACCGAGGATACGTGCGGGTGCGGCGCCGGTGACGGCGAAACCGTTGGCGAGGGTGTGAATACCGGTTTGGAAATCGAACAAGGTGCCGGGAGTTAATACCACACCACCGTCCCATGTGCTGGTCTGACCCATGGACACGGTCCCGGTTTGGACGTTGAGGGTGGCGCCCAGCGCGTTGTTGAATTGCACGTTGAGAGAATTCGTGCCCGTGCCCGCCGATCTCGTGACGGTTCCGAAATTGTCGATCCGACCAACGGCCCCACCGAGGTTGTAGATGTAGGTGAGGTTCCCCTGAATGTCGAACGTTCCCTGGTTGTTGAGGACACCGCCCGAGCCGGTTTGAATGGTACCGGCCGTCCACGTCATTGCGCCGTTATTTTGTACGATCCGCCGAAGGTTCTTGGTCCCTCCTTGTAGTGTGGCGGTGGCGGCGGCGGCGATGTTGAGCACACCGCCGTTGGCCGCGTCCTCCAGATTGCCGCCATTCCAGATGAACGTGTTGATCACATTGACCGTTCCGGCCCCCGTGAGTGTCCCGGCGTCCTGGGAGAGTTGCGCAAAGCTCGCGGTACTTGCCGTGGGAAGGGTTATGGTCCCGCTGGCTAAGCGAGCCATCCCCAGACCGGTCACGCCGAACCCATCGCCGAGTGTGTGCGTTGCGGTGTTGAAGGAGAGGATCGCACCACCGCT
>JAZDDC010000323.1:0-6040 GCA_036679565.1 Gemmatimonadota bacterium | reverse complement strand
GGCGTGACACTTGGCGCCCGTCCGGTGGCTGGCGTATTCACATTGGGTGTGGCACGTCTCGGGGCCATCGTGAGTCATTTTCGCAAATCTTCCATCAAGCAGTCGCAATCAACGGCAAAACACATCATCGACCGATCAAAACACTCGATAGAAACCGCCAAGCTGGCGGCTAAAACATCGACTGGGGCCAATTGGAAGACTGGTCACTAGTCAGACTAGCCGACGGCGTTTTTTATTCTCTCTATCTGTCGTCTGTGAACCAAATCGTGCGCCGCGCCAAGACGCACCTGGTGGTCTAGCGACTCCCATCCCCGTTCTTCGTGATGACCTTCCCGTGAGCGATCTTCTTGGCGCACCGAACGCAAGAAATCGATGTTCCAGGTGCGGACCATGGCGAGGCGATTCAGCAAACTGTTAATGTCGGCACCATCGTCGCTAAGTCGATCGGACCAGAGGGTTTGATCGAAGCCGGGAATATCTGGTCTATCATGGGCGACAGTTACCCGGTAGCGATACGCGTACACCAGTTCTGTATGCGCCAAATGTCGAACCACGTCCAGTACTGACCACTTCCCCGGAGCCTCGGGGCGCCCGAGCCTTTCCGTGCTCATGTTGGCCACTAGCTCCGTGATTGCTGCCAATAGCTTTGCCTGCTCAGCCAACGGATCCCGATCCCCCAGTAACTCGAGTAGGGCGGTGACATAATCTGCGGCGTTATTGGATGCGTCACCGGCGGGGTTGGAAAACGTCATTACACTCCGTCGGATATGTCGGTTGCGTTGGCCAAGTAATCCAACAGTAGGTTGACCATGACTCGCATCCCAATTGGAATGGATGCATCGTCAGCCATGAAGTTAGGCGTATGGTGGCCACCCGAAGTTGTTCCCGGTTTCACCGTACCAAGTCGAAAGAAAAATCCCGGCACTTCGTTTGCAAAATACGCGAAGTCTTCACCGCCCATGGTCGGATCCAGTACATGGACGTTGTCCTGCCCCACGACCTTTTCGAGTGTCGGTGCCATTTGGTTGGTTAGCGTGACATCGTTGATCGTTGCTGGTGTGCCTCTGTCATAGTCAAGCGTGTAGGAACCGCCGCCGGCTCGGGTGACGCCGTCTAAGATTTCATCCATGCGCCGTTCAACTGCGTCTCTGACATCGGGGTTGTACGTTCGGACGGTGCCTTCGAGGTGTACGTCGGCGGGGATGATGTTGAAACGAGTTCCGCCTCGTACGATGCCTACTGTGATCACGCTTGGTTCGAGTGGAGACAGGTTTCGCGATCTAATTGTTTGGAAGGCCGTCACAACCTGCGCAGCCATGACGACGGGATCCACCGAAAGGTGAGGAGCAGCTCCGTGAGCTTGTTTTCCTTCAACTGTGATCTTGAAATGATCGACCGCTGCGAGCGCGGGGCCCGATGTATACCCGACGGTCCCAACGTCCATTTCGGAGAACGAGTGGAGTCCGAAGATTGCGGTCGGCGCCGGATTGGACAGCACGCCTTCGGCGACCATCAGTTCGGCTCCGCCCTCCTCGCCCGGCGGCGGTCCTTCTTCCGCGGGTTGGAAAATGAACTTTATCGTCCCGGCAATCTCTTCGCGCATGGAAGCCAGCACGGACGCGACACCGAGTTGGACGGAGGTATGTATATCGTGTCCACAGGCATGGCTGACACCAACATCCTGCCCTAAGTAGGTCGTGCGGACGTTAGACATGAATGCGTATGGTGTATCCTCCGTAACTGGCAACGCATCCATGTCGGCGCGGACGGCTATGACGGGGCCTGGCCGACCCCCCCGAAGGATTGCCACAACGCCAGTGTGAGCAATCCCCGTTTGAACCTCGAGTCCAAGGGCCTTGAGGTGTTCTGCCACAAGACGCGCTGTTTCGAATTCACGGTTGCCGAGTTCGGGATTTTCGTGGATCTGGTGCCGAATTTCGACGGTTTCGTTCTTAAACCGATCTACCGCGGCGTCCACCGCCGCGCGTTGCGCGGTCATACCCGCTGGCAGAATGGCAACCATGGCTACTATTGATAACGTGCGCACTCTGAGGTCTCCTTGGTTATCGCGACCAAAAGTTATCCGGTTTGGGTGTCTTTGGTCAGCCGTTTACATTAACGGGCCTCACAAGCAAATCGCGACCATCTCCTGAGAATGGAAAGCCAGATGGGATCTATTAGTACGTTTCTCGACTCCCAGTTCAAACATTTCAACGCACGTGAAACACGCGATGCCGCGCGAGGGTGGCGAGATCTTTTGGATGCGGGTGGCCAGATGTTTGTGACTCTAGCCGGTGCAATGAGTTCTGGTGAGCTGGGTATTTCTTTGGCCAAAATGATCCGGGGTGGGAAGGTCCATGCCATCTGCGCCACGGCGGCGAATCTCGAAGAGGACATCTTCAACCTGTTTGCGCACAATGATTACGAGATGGTTCCACACTACCGGGACCTCAGTCCTCAAGACGAGTTGGACTTGGCGCGTCGTGGTCTGAATAGGGTGACGGATACATGCATTCCCGAGACGGTCATGCGGCACGCCGAGGGTATTCTGTTCGATCTGTGGAAAAAGGCCGACGAGGCAGGAACATCGCGGTATCCGTGGGAGTATGTGTACGACCTGTTGGACCACCCAGGTATCGATCAGCACTTCGAAAGTGATGCGCGCAATTCGTGGGTGATGGCGGCAAAGGAGGTTGGCATCCCCATCTTCACGCCGGGGTGGGAGGATTCCACTCTTGGCAACATGTTTTGCGCGCAAGTGATGAAGGGCGCCATCACGAGCCACGGAACGGTGCGGTCGGGTACGGAGCAGATGCAGAAGTTGGCCGAGTGGTACACGCAACGGGTGGCCGATTCGGTACCCGTTGGCTTTTTCCAAATTGGTGGGGGGATCGCGGGAGACTTCCCAATTTGCGTGGTTCCCATGTTACGACAGGATCTGGGACAAGACGTGCCATTTTGGGCGTACTTCGCTCAGATCACCGATAGTACAACGTCGTACGGTTCGTACTCAGGTGCGGTTCCAAACGAAAAAATTACGTGGCACAAGTTGAGCGTGGACACACCGAAATTCATGATCAATTCTGATGCGACGATTGTGGCTCCGTTGGTTTTTGCGTACGTGTTAGGTGAGTGATAAATTCAACGACAGGAGTCAGTTCATGGCTGCAGCTTTGTACGCATTTTTCATGATCGTTTTCTCCGCAGGTGTGCTATCCGCGCAACAACCCAATCCGAGCGCACCGGTGGCTTGCGCAACCGCAGAGTACAAGCAATTCGATTTTTGGGTGGGCGATTGGGAGGTCCGCGATTCAACCGGGACGCTACAGGGCACAAACTCCATTACGAAGATCGAAGGTGGCTGCGTCCTACAGGAGATGTGGCGCAGCGCGAGTGGCGGTACTGGACGCAGTTTCAACATCTACGATTTTTCGAGACGTGTGTGGCATCAGACATGGGTGAGCGGTCCCGGACTGCTCGTGTTAGAAGGGGAATTCACCGAGGGCAAGATGGTGCTTGAAGGCATCACGGTTGGCCAAGGTGGTGTGGAGGTCCACAACCGTATCACGTGGACGCCGGTGTCGCACGACCTCGTAACACAAGTGTGGGACACGTCGCCGGACGGCAGCACGTGGACGACAATATTCAACGGGCGTTATACCCGGACGTCTCAATAACAAAAACTTCGCCGGTAGGTGGGTCCACTTTTTTTGGCCACAGAGGGCACAGAGAAAGATAGAGGTCACAGAGTGGTTTGAGGTCGCACAGCAGAGTTTTTCGCAGTGTTTCTACTCTGTATCCTCTGTGCCTAACGGACTCCTAATAACGCGCCTTTAGTCCATCGCTTACCGGATCGGACGTAGTCCAATATTCGGTGGACGATTCGAGATCGCTCTCCGTAACTTCGGGTGCGTCCCCATCGGGTGGTTTCAAAAGAAACCACCCACCGGCCAGCGCCATAGTTGCTGATACCCCCGTACCGATGAGTACGGCGAGTTTGCCCGCTCCTAGCAACGGCGAACCTGAGAATGCCAACTCAGAAATAAAGATGGCCATGGTAAATCCGATGCCTCCGGCCGCTCCCAGAACGCCGATTCCGCTCCACGTGACACCCGGTGGCAACATTGATAGGCCCAATTTCACACTGGCCCAGGAGAAGGCAAAGATTCCGAGTGTTTTCCCAACCACCAACCCGAGTGAAATGCCGAGAACCGCGGACATTGCGCCCGGTTGCGACAAGGATAGGCCTCCGAGATTCACACCGGCATTGGCGAGTGCAAAGAGCGGCATGATGATGAACGCCACCCACGGATGCAGCGACGATTCGATTCTCTTCGCTGGCGATAGTGCTTCTCGTCTTGCCTGAGCGAGCAGATTCAGCGGTTCGATCAGCTCACGCTCGTCGGCGTCAGCCGAAGACGCACGTTGCTGAAAGTCGTCAAGCGCTGATCGTGCAACATTCAGGAATCGATCGCGGCTGAACCAAGACTTTACCGGGACCATCAACCCCACCATCACACCGGCAATCGTAGGGTGGACGCCAAACTGCAACACACCCGACCAAACAAGGATGAACGGAAGTGCCCACAACATGCCGGGTCTGACACCCATGGACGTAAACACGAGAATACCCAAGACACCGATGCCGACGATGGCGAGGGCATCGATTTGAATCCCGGATGAATAGAAGATTGCGATTACGAGGATGGCGCCGATGTCGTCGATGATTGCCAACGCAAGCAACAGTACGCGAAGGGCTGGTGGTACACGGCTGCCGAGTAAGGTCAGGACACCAACGGCGAAGGCGATGTCGGTGGCCATCGGGATACCCCACGCGTTACTTGCGGGCCCACCGGCGTTCAGTGCGATGTAAATGCCTGCGGGAACAACCATCCCACCGATGGCGGCCGCGATTGGCAAGGCAGCACGTCGAATGTCCGACAGGGCACCTTCGACAATCTCTCTCTTGATTTCCAGTCCCACGACGAAAAAGAAAATCGCCATGAGAAAGTCATTTATCCAAAAATGTAGATCTTCTTCGAAAACCCATTGGCCAAATCCAAGACGAATTGGCGTATGCCATAAAGACTCATAGCTGTCCGCGAACGCCGAGTTCGCCCAGATGAGCGCGACAGCGGCGGCAATGACCAATACCAGTCCGCTTGCCGCCTCGATGTGCATGAACCGTTCGATCGGCCCGACCACTCGGAGTGCAAACTTTCGCGCGGGCAACCAAGACTCAGGCGGTGGGGACGAGAGATCGTATTTTGGGTTTGATTGCATCGATCGATGAGGTTAGCCGATTGGATGTGTGTTGGATCGGTCGCTAAGGTGACGTGAATCCGAGCGAGCCCGCAAGTGCGGTTTTAAGTTAACCCGATGCGTTTGACAATATTTTTGAAGCGTGGTTCTTCCCGTATGGGATCCCACAACGGGTCGGCGTTGAGGTGGTTTAGCCACTGATTCTTCCCTCTGCCCGGCTGCGCTGAGCGTACAACCAAGCGCGGCCCGTCGTGGCGGCGGATAGTCCGTGAGTTCCGCCGCTTTCCTGGCGGATGCAACGGCGTCGTCATGTCGGCCAAGTAACAAGCTGGTCCAACTCAATATGGTGTGAAGCGGCGGGAAGAGTGGGTCGAGTTTTTTTGCAAGTTCGATTTGATTCAACGCGGCTTCAAAGTCTCGGGCCTTATAATAGAGGAAAGCGAGCGTTGCAGACGCAAGCGTTGATGTGGGATTCAGGTGGGCTGCTTTGTTTCCCACACGTAGTGCAGCGTCATGCTTGCCGTGTGCGGATAAATGGAATGCGTACAACGACAACGCCCGTTCGTTGTCGGGCTCCAACTCGATTGCACATCTGGCAGAATCCGCGGCCGCCTTCCAGTCCCAATCGTACCAGTCGTGTACGGCTCCGATCGTGGCGTGCGCGTCGGCGAGGGTTGGGTCGAGAGTGATTGCTTTTTCCGCCGCAGCCTTTGCCCTTGGCATGCCTTCGTTGGGTGGCAGCAATGTAAGCGTCGATGTGAGGAGCGAATAGCTGTCT
>JAZDDC010000322.1:0-2211 GCA_036679565.1 Gemmatimonadota bacterium | reverse complement strand
GCATCTTCAATGTATCGCATACCCCCAAGTTCAACACGAGCGTCGGATATCAGGGGAGGGACCACTGACAAGAGTCGTCCGCCCAATCTTCCGCTTGACTCGAACAGGCCGACGGTGGGTTTTTTCCCCGGTGTATCGTTTAGTAGACGCCACCCGCTGTAGATGCCGGCTATCCCTCCACCGACGATCGCGTAGTCCAATGTCTTTATCTCGCGCTTAGCCATGGGTCCTTGTCCCGGATTACGATTTCTTAGGTGGGCAAACCGGCGTGCCCAAATCGGGCCACCCGTAAGGTGGCATGGGCTTTGTGTCGATGTGCGCAACAATGACCTGGGGTCTCTGGTTTTTTTGTGCTTGATCTATTGCCATTTCCAACGCTACCGCGAATTCCTTGGGTCCCTGCTCTCGTGTGATCGCAACGGCTTGGGCGCCCAAGGCTTCCGAATATTTCACGAGATCCGGCGTGCCGAGTTTGTAGTAGTCGTCCCAGTCTTTGGCCGGCGGAAATAGGACGGCCATACCTTGGCTGACCATGGAAAGGTCATCGTCATACAGTACGACCCAGATGGCGCCCACACGGTTTTGCGCAGCGGTGGAAATCTCTGATCCGTGCATCATGAACGCACCATCACCAACAAGTGCGATGCAAATGTCATCCGGTGCGGCAATTTTTCCTCCCACCACGGCGCCAACACCAAACCCCATCGGCCCCATGTCTAATGCCGAGTGAAAGCACAACGGAGGATCCACTACGAGACAGTTGAGCGACCAACCAACACAATTCCCGGCGTCAATAAAGACATGCCCCTTTTGGATTACATCATTCATGACCCGAACCAGCGCCGCCGGGTGGATGGGTGCGGTGTTTGAATCCCGCCCATCGGGGTCTGCGAAGGGTGAAACCATTTTTTTGATGGTTTCGATGGCCTTTTGCCGGGCGCTCCTTCGGCTCACATTGGGTTTTTGTCCCTCCGCGTACGCACACATGGCGTCGATCGTCGCCCCAACATCCGCAACAATGCCCCGTGTGATGGGGAAGTCGCGTCCGATCATACCCTGATCAAGATCGACCTGAACGAAATGATCGGAGGGAATCAAGTTCTTGGAGTAGTGACTCATCGGGCCAACGACACGCGGTCATGCCATAGTTGCGCAGTGACCACGGGTGTGTTTCCGGAAAAATGCCTTTGGCATCCGGTGTGGTCATGACAGGAAGTCCAAACTGTTCGACCATGTCCGTAAACCGTCGCAACCGGTGTGGATCCCTGAGGCCGTGGCGAGCCCCGTTGCCGAGAAAAATCAAAGGTCGCTTGGCCGACGCAAGTTCGGCAAATGTTTCCTGCGCCTGATCGACGTTTGTACCATTGGGTGTCGTGCGGTAATTTTGGGGAGAGTTGGGAAACGCAAAGCGGTAAGGGTCCTTTTTGTCACCCCCCTGCATACATTGCGCGGCGACGTCGTTTGGCAGGCTGACGTGTGCGGCACGAGGCGGTTGTGATCGGGTGTCCCGAAGAGCCTGTTGGAATAATGTCACGAAATTTTCTTGGCCCGAAATCATCGTGCTGTACTCGACGGCGTTGCGGTAGATGGATCCGACATCAAGCTTGGCGTCGATACCTTCCTGCAGATAACCCTGTCCAAAATATTTCTGTGGCACCTCGCCACTTATGTGGAGCACCGAACAACTGGCAGCTTGGGCGTTCATCATTCCCGTCACGGCGTTGGTGGCGGCCGGACCGGCGGTCGTCAACACAACACCGAGTTGTCCGGATACTCGCGCGTAGCCGTGGGCGATGTACGCGGCGCCGGTTTCGTGACGACATATAAAAAAATCGAACGTATCTCGCTGAAGTTTGAGTTCCTCAATGAGAAAGATGAGGGCACCACCGGGAATACCGAACAGCTTGGTGGCGCCTTCCAGTTTGAGGTACTCAAGCAAAGTCTGCGCGACGTTCATGTTGGTTTTGGTCGTACCGAATGCCTTACTCGCGGTGAGCTTAGGGTCGGGTGCGATGTGTTCCATTACCATCAACCTCGTCTGTGGCGAAACGTGCTTGCAGAAAACAAGTGGCGAGAACGACGACAGGTGCAATTTGAAGGTCTGCGACTGTGCAGGCATGATACCAACCGCCTACACCCTTGTTGTCAAGACCTGCTCAAATCTTGCTACCGAGACCGTGAGTTGAGGGAATCCGGCTGCTTTTGTCACTT
>JAZDDC010000321.1:0-2083 GCA_036679565.1 Gemmatimonadota bacterium | reverse complement strand
CCAGTGTGCCGGGCAAGAAATCGGATTCCGATACTCCCACGGGGTGCTCCTGACGAGTGTGGCGCCTACCCAAGAGAGTAGGCGGAACATGCTGTAGAGAATCGACACTGGTGCACGCGGTCAGATTCCGCAACGGGTCAGCGGAACGCCGTCATCTTCAGTGGCCCGGTGTGGAAACCACGTACCCACGCAGATCGGACAATGCTCGGACGCCCTCGTTTCGCATCGGTACCACTTCAAGCCATCTGGGGTCACTGTGCACCCCGTGAAAGGTCGCTAAGTCCGGCCAGTCGGTTATGTAGAGAACATCCATCCCGGTCGTTCCGCGAAGGACCTCGACGGTGGTGAAGGGCGCAGTGAAACGCACTCCGCGATCCATCACGAGGGGAAAGGCCGCCGCTGAGTATTCGAGCACCCGGTTTGCCCGCTCGTCCTCCTGCATGTCGATCGGATTCACCAGAAGGAAGGCTGGTCTGGGTCTGGTCTGCTCCGATGAGAAGACCGGCGCCTGATTTCCTGGCGGAACCGTAGTCAGGACACTGACTTCCGTCGCGATCATCCCACGGAGCCGGGTGTAACTCTCGTGACCATCCGCGGCCGCTAGGAATGCTCTGGCCTCTGTTTCGCCGGCAAAGCGGGTGATGGCCAGGTAATCAGCCGGTAGGTCAAGCGGATCCGTGGATCCGGCGTTCTCGAGTCCGCCTTCGAGCCGCACGAGGGTGGGGATTCCGTCTTCCTGGCGCACTAGGTGACTCACCTCCGCCCACGCCTCCGCGAACGGTTGGGCGGAAACGCCCTCTCGGAGGTCCATGAACGACACGATTGAATAGTGCGTCAGTGAAGGCAAATCCTGCGCCCCGGACGCAGGCACGCTTGTCAGCATTGCCGCGACACCCGCCGCGGTGGCTATTCCCATCCTCATAAACCCTCCCAAGTTCGTTTTGGTGTCTTAGCGATAAATCTTGTCGATTAACGACACCAAAAAGACTGGATGGTTCCACGTCCGAGGAGGATCTTTTCCTTCGCTTTTGACGCTAGGATATCGAGAAGCGGGGGTAATTGGCCCTGATGTTGCCGGTACGCATCAATGTTCGTGCTGCTGTCTCCGCGCGTTCGCTCCGCGGCGCAAAAAGTCACCGTTGCCGTAGCGCCACGACCGGGTCCACGCGTGATGCCCGCGTTGCGGGAATGGTTGAGGCGAGCACGGCAACGCCGATTAATCCGCCGGCCACGGCAATGTAGGTCAGGGGGTCGGTGGGTGTGACGCCGTAGAGCTGTTTCACGATAAGCATGACGGCGTCTTGGCCGCTAGCGCCCAGCGCGACACGCACGCCAATCTCGCCCGTACGCCTGGTCACCGAATAAGACACCACCCCGTAGATACCGACGGCTGCCAGCAATGCCGCGCTGCATGCTAACGCGACGAGGAGGATCATGTTGAATCGTGACGGCGCGACCGTGGTGGCGATGAGTTCATCGATGCCGGTCGCGGCGCTCACCGGCAGTTGTGGGTCAAGCGCCAGCACCTCGGCGCGAATGGCGGCCGCGGCCGATTCAATTGTTGCGCGTGTCCGCGCGACGATATGCATTTCACCCAACGGTAACTGAACGAATGGGACGAACATCTCCGGTTGCGGGGTGGCGTCCAAACCGCTGTGACGAACGTCCCCAACGACACCGACGATCTCCATATCTCCGATCATGGGCGCGCGCAGCAACTGTTGACCAATTGGATCGACGTCGTTGAAGTAACGCTGACGCAGTGACTCGTTGATGATTGCAACCTTGCGGCTCCCGTCATCGAAGTTGTTCACGTCGCGTCCCAGGACGACCGGAATGCCCATGGTTTTGAAGTACCCGGGCATGACGGCGCGGTATTCCGCCATCGGGCGTTCCGATGGCGATGCCACGTCAAGGCCTTCGCGGGAGAACGGCATGTCGAACTCCGTGCCGAGCGGACTCATCGGTAGCGCGGACACGGCACCCACCGACTCCAACCCCGGTAACGTGCGCACTCGTTCGACGAGATCGAGATAAAATTGTTTTTGTCGTTCGAAACCACTGTAACGCGATTGTGGCAACG
>JAZDDC010000320.1:0-2208 GCA_036679565.1 Gemmatimonadota bacterium | reverse complement strand
CTCCTCGAAATCTTCTTCACACTCCGTGGGGTGACCAATCATGAAATAGAGTTTGACACTGGTCCAACCCGACGCCATCGCGCGGTCAACCGCCGATAGAATGTCCTGCTCGGTGATACCTTTGTTGATGACATCGCGAAGCCGCTGACTGCCAGCCTCCGGCGCAAACGTAAAGCCCGACTTGCGCACACGACTGACGTTTTCCGCCAACCCGACGCTAAATTCGTCTGCACGCAACGACGGCAGACTCACTCCAACACCCTTGTCCACCATCGTGCGACTAAGACGATCGGTTAACTGCAACGCCTGCGAGTGGTCGGCCGTCGAAAGCGACAAGAGCGAAACCTCCTGCCAACCCGAATGCTTGATACCCTCCTCCGCAATTGCCACGGTTTCGTCTACATCGCGTTCCCGTGCCGGTCGGTACAGGTAACCTGCCTGACAAAACCGGCAACCCCGCATGCAACCACGCATGACCTCAATCGGCAGCCGATCGTGGGTCGTCTCGGTCAAACTGACCACCATCTTCCTGGGATGGTCTTCGCTCCTGAGGACCGGCACCTTTCGCGCTACCACGGGCCATGGCAAATCGTTGGGCCCGTCTTCACGTGGCCGCGCCAGGCGCGATCCGTTCGGCGCCTCATACAACGAGGGCACGTACACACCCGGAACCTCCCGAGCCAAGCGGTGCAATACATCTCGCCGCGTTTCACCAGCCGCTTTTCCTCGCTGCTTCCAGTCCCGCACCACACCCAGAATCTCACCAATGGCGTCCTCGGCGTCTCCTATCAACGCGAAATCGACGAATGGCGCCAATGGCTCTGGATTCGAAGCGCACGGGCCCCCAATACACACCAGAGGATCCTCTTCGCCCCGGTTGGCCTGCCGGATGGGAATGTGCGAAAGGTCCAGAACGTTTAGCAGATTGGTGTAGGTCAGCTCAGACTGCAGGGTAAAACCCAGGACATCGTACTCGGTTGCAACCCGACCGTGTTCCAACCCCCAAAGCGGGATATCTCGGTCTCGAAGCTCCTTTTCCATGTCCGGCCAAGGCGCATACACTCGATCGAGCAACCAGTCAGGATGCCGATTCACCACATGATAGAGGATTTGGGTCCCCGTGTGGCTCATCCCAACCTCATAAGCATCGGGATAACACAGCAAAAACCGAACGGCGCACTCATCCCAGTTCTTCCGGGCGAGTCCCAGTTCATTGCCTACATAGCGGTTTGGCTTTGAGACGAGCGGGAGAATCTCGTTATTGAGGATGGCGGCGAGTCGCTCCCGAGACACGGTGGTACGACTGGTCATGAGGAGCTAACGATAAGTGCCTTGGGCACTTATCGCAACATTCAACATTCGACGCTCAGCATTAAACGCTCAACATATGGCGTTTGATCATTGGATGATGTTGCCGAGGAGCTGGCGGGCGATGACGATTCTTTGAATCTCGCTGGTACCTTCACCGATCTCACAGACCTTGGCATCTCGCATCATTCGCTCGACGGGGTATTCGGTGGTGTATCCGTAACCGCCGTGGAGCTGGACGGCCTTGATGGTGGCCCGCATGGCAAGTTCTGACGCAAATAGTTTTGCCATCGCAGCTTCTTTCTTAAATGGCTTACCGTTTTGCTGCAGCCATCCCGCGTGATAAACCAGGTGACGGGCGGCTTGGATCTCGGTGGCCATGTCCGAAATGGCAAAATGGACGCCTTGAAAGGACGCGATGGGACGACCAAACTGTTTGCGCTGCGCCGTATATCGCAGACATTCGTTCAGCGCACCCGTGGCAATACCCAACGACAAGCACCCGATACCGATACGCCCGGAGTCGAGTGTTTTCAAGAAATTTACGAACCCCTTCCCCTCTTCCCCCAACATGTTTTCCTTTGGAACAACAGCATCCTCGAAGATCAATTCGCGAGTATCGGACGCCCGCCAACCGAGTTTGTCCTCTTTCTTTCCGGATCTAACTCCTTTGGTCTTTACCAGCTCCGGTGAGTGACCAATTCCTAAGTCGCGGGCAAGATCGAGATCCACCGTGTCTTTCGTGACGATAAACGACGTAATCCCCTTGCTCTGTTTCCCGGAATTTTTCTCTGTTCGGGCGGTGGCGACAAAAACCTCGCCCACCCCCGCGTGTGTGATGAAAACCTTTGATCCGTTGAGCAGGTAGTGATCGCCCTTATCGACAGCTAGGGTACTCGT
>JAZDDC010000032.1:0-4160 GCA_036679565.1 Gemmatimonadota bacterium | reverse complement strand
CGCCATTGGTGGGATGATATCGAGTTCACATGAATGACCATGAACCTCTTCTGGTCAGAAGAGCATGTTGATCGATGGTTGGCTGACACTGGAATCGAACGTGGCGAAACGTTTTCTATCGACCAAGGATGGCAGCTTGCTCAAGAACTCTACGGAGATCGTCTATCGCTAGATTGGACACGGAGAACGCCCGCAGAGTACGAGGCAATGTTTCGACGAGTTGGGCTCATGTCAGACTTTTGGAGTCTCACGTGACGGTGTGTTGGCTACGCGCCGCTTCCTGGTGGCCTGCCGAGGACTTCGTGCAGAGTATTGATTGGGATGATGCGGGATGAGTGTTCCCCCAGATCCGCAATACGCAGAGCGAGTCGCCAAGAGTTTTTCCCGTCAGCAGCTCATGTCAACACTAGGTGCCGAACTCGAGTCCGTAGCCCCGGGAGAAGTGGTCATTAAACTGCCTTTCGGTTCTCACATCACACAACAGCACGGATTTGTACACGCGGGGGCTCTTTCCGCCGTCATCGACTCGGCCTGCGGTTACGCGGCGTTAACGTTGATGCCACCTGGTACGGCCGTCCTGGCGGTGGAGTTCAAAGTGAACTTCATGGCGCCGGCGTCTGGCGATGAGTTCTACGCAAAGGGGGTGGTGGTTCGAGCCGGGCGGACGCTTACCGTGTGTTCAGGCGAAGCGCGCAACGGTCGTGAGGGTCCGGTTGTCTCAGTCATGCAATCGACAATCATATCCCTCCACCGGCCAGACATCGCGGATTGATGCGTGATGCTACGGAACCTTTGTGCGTCTGACACGTAGGTAATCCAGAACTCCGTTTCACATCGGCAGGCCGTCCCTCCGATCGCGAGCGTCAACGTATTGGCCTCGTCAGTTTCGTGCTGGAAGTTACGGAACTAGTTGTCGTACAACGATTTGTAAATACATAAACCGGCAAATGAGGTGCGCATGAGCAAGTTATGTCTAGCGGTCGCGATGACGGTTATCGTTGGTGCACCGCTACAGGCTCAACAGTGTGGAGCCTATTCGGCAATCCACGATGATGAGATCCTGATCAGCGAACCGGTCGATCAGGGGGATCCGGCGACAGTCTACATCTACCGCCGTGCGATGGGTGGGTGGGAACAAACTGGAACGTTGATGGCTCCCGAGCACGAAGGCGGGGACTACTTCGGCCGCTTTCTGGCGGTGGACGATCGGTCCTTGATCGTTGGCGGCACCTTGGCGGATGAGAGCACCGGGTCGGTGTGGCTGTATCGCCGAACCGATGTGCTATCTGGGTGTTTCGGCGTGATGGAAATGGTGGTTGGACACAGGAGGCAAAGTTGGCGGCCGATTCTGCCGCCACGCAGGAATTTCTTGGATGGTCCCTTGCTTTTGACGGTGAGCGGTTGCTGGCCGGAGCGCTTCAAGCGGGCCAAGAGTTGCAACAACGAGGAGCTGCGTACATTTTCAAACGGACCGGACCGGGGGATTGGTCTCAGGAATCCAGAATCTTCTTGGGTGAGGGATCGCAGCCAAACGCCTCCTTCGGCTTTGCAGTGGCTTGGTTCGACGGTCGGGCACTCATTGGTGAGCCGGGAAGAGATAACGGTATTGGTGCGGTTCATACATTCCAGCGAACCCGCGGTGAATGGGTAGCAGGACCAACGTTGAGCGCGTTTGACCGCGCTGCTGGCAACCGTTTCGGTTCATACATCAACGTGGCGGACGACGAGGTGTGGGTTGGCGCCACCGGTTCTGATCAAAGCGGAAGCGTGTATCGAACTGCCTACGACAGCGAGTCGAATCGGTTTGGTCGTATGACAAAACTCTCGGGTTTAGATCAAGATGTCGGGGACGGTTTCGGAAATTTTATTACGGTTGCGCAAGATATTGCCGTTGTGGGAGCGACAGGCGACGATTTTGGTTTGGGATCTGCGACGATTCTCGAACGAAGTGGTGATGTGTGGACTGCAACCGAAAAGATATTTGGGCCCGACCCGGGTGGTTTAGACCCGTTGGTCGCGGGCGAGTTGCAATGCTCTGACGGCAATGCCGATCAGTTTTCATGCAGTCAAGTCGATATTCTTTCGTTCTTGCCGGTCGCCGACATCGGTGGTGGACGTGGCGCGCAGACCAACGACGTATGGGGTTGGACGGATCCGCAGTCCAACAGAGAATACGCCATCGTTGGTCGCACTGACGGAACGTCATTCATCGACGTCACAAACCCGAGCAACCCGAGGTTCCTCGGCAGTTTACCAAAGACCGAGGGGTCGCAAGGAAACGCATGGCGAGACATAAAGGTCTACAATAATCACGCGTTTATCGTTGCGGATGGCGCGGGCGAACATGGAATGCAGGTGTTCGACCTAACGCGGTTGCGGAACGTACAGAACACGCCGATAACATTTGATACAGACGCACTGTACGATGGCATCGCGTCAGCTCACAACATCGTGATCAATGAACAGACAGGTTTCGCGTACGCGGTCGGTTCCAATAGCGGCGGAGAAACATGTGGTGGCGGGTTGCACATGATTGATATTCGCACGCCCAGTCAACCAACGTTCAACGGGTGTTTTGCCGACACGGAGACGGGCAACTCCGGCACGGGATATTCACACGATGCGATGTGCATCGTGTATAACGGCCCTGACAGCGAACACGTTGGTAGAGAGGTGTGCTTTGGTTCGAATGAGAACGCGTTGTCCATCGCGGATGTCACCGACAAGGACAACCCCACGCAGATATCCTCGGCGACATATCCAAGCGTGGCGTATGCACACCAGGGTTGGATCACTGACGATCACAAGTGGTTCTTCATGAATGATGAGGGTGATGAGAACAACGCCGTGCAAGCGGGCCAGCCCATGTCCGGAACCCGAACCTTGATCTGGGACATACAAGATCTTGACGACCCGCTGATGGTGAAGGAGCATTTCGGAACCACGTTTACGATCGACCACAACTTGTACATCAAGGGCAACTTGATGTACCAGTCGAATTATGTGAGTGGTCTGAGAATTCTCGACATCAGTGATCCGGAGAATCCAAGAGAGGTTGGATTCCTCGATACGGTGCCATGGAGCGAAGAAGTCGAATTCGACGGGTCGTGGAGCAATTACCCGTTTTTTGACAGCGGGACGATTGTGGTATCCAGTGGTAAGGAGGGGGTGTTCTTCGTGAGGTACCGCCCGATCGAGTTGGTACCATAAGGGTCGGAACTAATAAACTGGGCACAGGGCGGGAGAGATCCCGCCCTTTGTCGCAATCGTTGGGTTTCGGGGTGCCCACGGGGGTTGATCGTCGGCTGAGGTATTTCCGGAGTCGATCGGTCTGGCTCCCAGTCACCTAATTTCCTCTCATCACCGTGAAGGTTCGTGCGACTCCCTGGGACTGACCGAGCTCAGCACTTGTACGCTTTATGCGTAGAGATCTATAAGGAATAGGCACGCGGAGCCTAATTATTGCGTCCATGCCTTGGAGACGTCTGGTTTTTGGCGTTTCTGGTCTGGCCGATGGCAGCCGGGCACCGTATTCTGTACAAAGCGTGTAAGTTCCAAATGTGGGATTGGGTCCCTCGCAGCCCGGTCCGATCACACAAATGTTGTGATCTTGAGGAAAGAATGAACAGACTCGCGTTTATGATGCTTGGCCCGGGAGTCCTTTTCGTCGGTCTGGCAAACAGTGGGGCAGAACCCAGTCCAGGTTCCTCATACCGTGCGTCTGCCATGCTCCACTCGGATACCACGAGAGTGGACTCGGTAAACAACGCCGTCATCAAACAGTACTGTCAACGGTGCCACGGTGAACGCAGGCAACGTGGTAGTCTTTCGCTCCAGACTTTCGACGCTGCCTATCCGGAGCGAAACCCTGAAATTGCTGAATCCATCATTCGGAAGCTCCGTGTGGGCATGATGCCCCCGGCCGGTACACGTCGGCCTGGTGGCGACACGCTCCTTGCCCTTGCGCGGACTCTGGAGGCACGGATCGATGAGGCCGCGGCGATGTCGCCCAATCCGGGCAACCGGACGTTTCAGCGACTCAATCGTGCGGAGTACGCCGCGTCGATTCGATCGCTTCTCGAGGTCGAAGTCGATGTTGAAGCGTTTTTGCCTCTAGATACCAAAAGTGCAAATTTCGATAACATTGCCGACGTGCAGAT
>JAZDDC010000319.1:0-9082 GCA_036679565.1 Gemmatimonadota bacterium | reverse complement strand
TCCAATTTCTCATGAACATGACTTGGGTGCTCGATAGGTGTGTCCATGAGTGCCGGAGCAATCCATTTGGTGATTGCGAGCCAGCAGGTATCAATGGTTTCCGGTGTATAGTTGGGAATCTCGCCTGCCACGCACTCACTCCATGCCCGTGTGCCGTCCACATCCACCAGTTCGAGCAACATGATACGACGAGTCGTGGCCGTACCGGAGGAAATACGGAACGGTTCTTTCAGTTCCAATTGAATCTCGCGCAGTGAAATTTGTCGCAACGTCACAGACATGTGTGATTCCTTTTCGTGTCAGCAATGTAGGGCAGGGTACGTGTCAATCCACTTGGCGCAGCTGATAGAATCCAGCCTGGTTTACGTTGTCCTTCGAAAAACCGGTCACCTCATAACCGCTCGCCAAATAGTGGAGAAACGCCTTACGTGTATTTGCACGCCAAACGGCTGCAAGTTCCGGAGCGGTGGCTTTGAGGGTGTGAATGTCGCCGGGGATGCCGATGGATACTTGGGGCCAAGACGGCAGGTCGGTCTTCGACGGCAGTAACCCCCCGCTGGGGTTGATGGTCGCGTTGGCCAATCGGGTCTCGGTAACGGGTTCGTCAGGCCGAGCGGATTGGGCCTTCAGGTCCCAATGCACGATGAATCGGTCGGTGCCTATGATATTGTCAAGCGAATTGTCGTCATCCGACCCGTACATGTGCGGCACATATTCGGAAATCCTCGCGCCCAGCCGACAGAGGTTCAGGTGTGCATTGCGGGCCACCAGGGGGTCATATGTCCAAAACATGACGTTAACTCCGCGGCGGAGTAGATCGTCGCGCTGATGTTGTTTGAGTTGTTGGCCAATGCCCTGATCGCGGAACCGCAGATCGACGGCCAGCATATGAGACCAGTGGCAGGGTTTGCCCTCCTTCCAACCAGTAATCCCAAACACAAAACCGGCCATGACAGCGTTGGCGGTGAACGCCCCGGTCGCAACGCCCCCCACTTTCTGCGCAATCTTTAATATCGCGGCGGGGACCACCTCCTGGAAATCGGATCCCCAGGTCGCGCGTTGAAGAGCCTCGCACGCGCGATAATCCTCAACGTCGCACAATGCTCGAAAGGTTATTTCCACGGGGTTGCTGACGTGGCATTGTTTGGGGCGGGAAAACGACACTCGTAGACGCAAAAAAGCCGCAGTCGGCTGGGCGCCTTGCTCAAGGCAAAGTCCTCGCTGGAGGGAACGAAGCGGGCCCACGCATTACCCGGCTCAGCCGACCACGGCTTGATGTCAAGATACCACTTTTGGGACTGGGTCGCGAGAGGATGCAGGTCCTAGCACGCCTTCACACCATCCGGGCCGCGACGGCTTCTGTCGGTCACGATGATTCGGGTGACCACATATTGCGGCAGATCGCCGGTTTCCCCAACCACTGAGTAGCGTTGGTCACCGTCGATCAACAATCCGAATTGTTTGGGCCGCAATTCTACGCTGGCATCGTAGCAACCATTGGGAGGCCGGGTCTGGATCTTGTACGTTCGTCGTGGGCGGCTGTCGGCTGACGGGTAAACCTGATAACCGTTGCGCACTTCGAAGTCGGCCGGGTCTTCTACACTTTGATCAAGTGTTGCTAGCAACGCCAAGGCGCCCCGGGCTTGTTGCTCAGGAATACCAACTTGGAGGCCACGCCACGTTCGATTGGGCACTCCGATTTCCAGGGAGTAAACGAACCCGTTTACTTCGTCAATGATGAGATCTCTGCCGTACGAGTAGCGGTGTGCGGCCCCTCCTCGTGGATGGACTGTCGGCTGTTGTACGCCGAGAACTGCGTGAACTATGCTGACGGGCTGACCCGGCATGATCGTCAGTGGTTGCGGGCTTCCAAGGAAGGCAACCGGATGGGGTTGCTCAACGAAGGTTGGGCGCGAACTCAAAAACACGGCGAGCAGCAGGATGGCGATGATCGGCGGGCCGAACTTGGTGAGGTTGATGGCCGTACCGCGCATGCTGCCCAGGGATTCCAGGATCCGTTCGACGAAACTTGGTTCCTCGAGTGCCTCGGCGAGGGCCGCTTCGTCAATGGGCACACTGGCCTCGGCCAGCTCGCGCATCATGACGACCTGGCTACTTCGTCCCTGACGTTCCTGAGCGCAGGCTGGACACCCACGCGGATTCTGGTCGTTGAAGGGAATACCGTGCGTAGGACAACGCACCAGTGTCATGGATATCCTCTACAGCTTGGGCAGTGTGACGCCGTGTTGGGCCTGGTACTTGCCCTTTTTGTCGGCGTATGACACTTCGCACACATCGTCTTCATCGGCCTCAAAGAAGAGTACCTGGGCGATACCTTCATTGGCGTAAATCTTAGCTGGTAACGGTGTCGTATTGGAGATCTCGAGCGTGACATTCCCCTCCCACTCCGGCTCGAACGGCGTCACGTTTGTTATGATGCCACACCGGGCGTACGTACTTTTCCCAACACAGAGGGTCAGAACGTGCCGTGGGATGCGGAAGTACTCAACGGAACGTGCCAGGGCAAATGAGTTTGGGGGCACCACGCAGACGTCGCCTTCGAACTCGACGAGCGAGTCATCGGCAAACGCTTTGGGGTCAACAATAGACGATCGTACGTTCGTAAAAATCCGGAATTCGTTTGCCACACGCATATCGTAGCCGTACGAGGACACACCGTAACTTACCACGCCCTCGCGGACCTGACGGTCCTCGAACGGCTCGATCATACGGTGTGATTGGGCCATCGTGCGGATCCAGCGGTCGGATTTTATGGACATAGACTTTGAGGCGTATGGGGGTTCGATGGTTGCGGCGCGTGCTCAAAGTGCGGGCATCTGGCATTTGAATCGCGCAATCGTAAAGATACGTCGCTTGGGCGCTTACGCCACTTTCGCTCGCTTGACACTCTGTCAGCGCCCCAGGTAGGTTACCGGCTGGAAGTACGTGAAATTTTTCACGAGTGCACCCCAAAAGGATGCTGACCCAGTACATCCCCGTTCTCATCTTGATCGCTTTTGTGATCGTCAACGCGATAGGTATGCTTGCCCTATCGCAAATCGTTTCACCTCAGCGACCAACACGGCTCAAGGCCGCTCCCTATGAATCAGGTATGCCGCCATTGGGAGGGACACGCGAGCGGTTTAGCGTCAAATTTTACCTCATCGCCATGCTCTTTATCGTCTTCGATATTGAGGTGGTCTTTCTGATTCCGTGGGGTGTGGCGTTTCGTCAGTTGGGCCTACAAGGATTGGTCGCGATGGCCGTCTTCGTTGCAATACTCGAGGTGGGCCACGCCTACGCTTGGAAGAGAGGAGCCCTGGAATGGGATTGAGTGACGGAGTTTCCAAAGCGCCGCCATCAAATCAAAGCGTCATCTCACGAATTTCGCCAAACTGGGTAACCACCCGGCTGGACTTCCTCGTGAATTGGGGCAGATCGAATAGCCTTTGGCCAATGCCGTTCGGTACGGCGTGTTGTGCCATTGAATTCATGGCTACAGCAGCGAGCCGGTTTGATCTTGCCCGATTTGGCATGGAGAGAATGAGTTTTTCTCCTCGACAGGCGGATGTCCTGATTTGCGCGGGGAGATTGCCGTTTAAGTTGTCGCCCGTGATCAGACGGATTTACGATCAAATGCCGCAACCCAAGTGGGTCATTTCCATGGGAGCATGTGCGTCGACCGGAGGCATTTTTGACAATTATGCGATGGTACAGGGCATCGATACCGTTGTGCCGGTCGATGTTTATGTGCCTGGTTGTCCTCCGCGGCCCGAGGGCCTGTTGTATGGAATCCTGATGCTTCAGAAAAAGGTCCGTGGCGAATCGTTGGCCGATACCACGTTGCGTGACGAGCAGCTGCTCGACAAGCATGGTCTCCGACTGCCGCCGAACGTTGTGGACGAGCTGTCGGAACCATTTGGCAACTCGATTCATCAAACCCGATCCGAATAGCACTACGTGAATCCATCGATAACGACTCTGCGCCGCGAGTTCGGTGACAAGGTCCGGCGGGCACACGTTTCGTGTGGCGACACGATCGTGTACGTCGATGCGGCCGTCCTCACCGACGTTATGAAGTACCTCAAGGACACCGCAGAGCACGATTATCAGTATCTGGTGGACATCACGGCAGTCGAATACCGTGATGGCGAACGCCCGCTCGAGGTTGTCTACGAATTGTTCTCGTTAGAGCGTCGGGTGCCGTTGCGGGTCAAAGTTGAACTCCCAAAAGACCAGGAACTCTCAGTCCAGTCCATCGTCCCTATTTGGAAAGGGGCAAATTGGTTAGAGCGGGAAGTGTATGACATGTTTGGCATACACTTTGAGGGTCATCCCGACTTGCGACGCATCCTCATGTGGGAGACGTACGCCGAAGGGCATCCCCTGCGAAAAGATTTTCCGCTCCGAGGACGTTTCTCACGTGCCGAACAAGTTCGTCAAGCGCTCAATGCCAACCCCGAAGCACATTACTCCATGGAAGAACTTTCCATTGCGGAGGCGTTTGTGGATCTGCCGACCGATATGAAGGAACGGTTAGCTCGTGGCGAACGCGGTCGTGTTGGTGGACCGGAGGAATCGGGGTAATGGCAAAGCGCACCGTTGAACTTGACGTCGCCACGCCAGGTCTCAGTGAGGCCGGAGATATCCAACGGATCCCTCTCGGTGTGGGTGACAGGACCCCCCTTGTCGATACGCGTGAACCGGAGCTGGAGTCGGACAACATGCTTATCAACCTGGGTCCGCAACATCCCGCCACCCATGGTGTGCTCCGACTTGTAGTTGAACTGGACGGTGAAGTGGTCCAACGTGTCATACCGCACGTGGGGTACCTGCATTCCGGATTCGAGAAGTTGGGCGAGTACCGGCATTACAACCAGCTTATTCCGCTCACCGATCGCATGGACTACCTGGCCCCCATGTCCAACAATGTTTGTCTGGCGTTGGCTGCGGAAAAGCTGATGGGCATCGAGACCACCGAACGGTGCAAAGTCCTCCGCGTCATCGCGTGTGAGATGAGCCGGATTATCTCACATCTGGTGTGGATGGGGACCACCGCAATTGATATTGGCGCGTTCACTCCGTTCCTATGGTGTTTCCAACAGCGCGAAGTGATTTACGATCTTCAGGAGATGTGGACGGGTGCCCGGCTTACGACGAGTCTGACACGCGTCGGCGGTTTGATGGCGGACATCCCCGACGGTTTTGAGCAAGGTTTGCGGAACTTCTGCTCCGGTTTCCCGAAAGTTCTCGATGAAGTTGATCGGATGCTCACCCGGAACGGAATCTGGTGTGGGCGGACGCAGGGTATCGGTGTACTCAGCGCCGAAAATGCCATCAACTATTCGCTGTCCGGACCGATGCTACGCGCCAGTGGCGTACCGTATGATGTTCGCAAGGATCGCCCGTATCTTGACTACGAAACATACGATTTCGAGGTGCCGGTTGGCGAGCACGGCGACGTGTACGATCGATTCTTGTGTCGGTTCGAGGAAATGCGACAATCAACGCGTATCCTCGAACAGGCTGTCAAGCGTTTACCAGACGGTCCGATAAATGTGGACGATCCGCGTGTCATCTTGCCTGGTAAAGGTGAGGCCATGAGTGACATGGAAGCGATGATCTTCCATTTCAAACAAGTCATGGAGGGTGTTCCGGCGCCGGTTGGCGAGGCGTACATGCCGATCGAGGGACCCAAGGGCGAGCTTGGTTATTATCTGGTTTCCGACGGTACGGCAAAGCCCGTACGCTGGCGAGTACGACCTCCGGCGTTTATTAATTTGGCCGCGTTACCAGAAATGTCGGAAGGTCACATGCTTTCAGACCTCATTGCTATCAATGCCTCCGTTGATATCGTGATGGGCGAAGTTGATCGGTAGTCATTTGATTCGAAAGTTTGGGGCCCGTCGGCCACTGGCGGGGACCTACGTTTGTCGCCTCGGCAACAAACGCAAACGAACCACGACGCACACGGCACACACCACGTGATGGAAACGACATCGGAGCACGCGCCCGTTTTTACGGGTGTCCGCAAGGAAGAGTTGGACGACATCCTGACACGATATCCGACGAAGCAGGCTGCACTGCTCCCCGCGTTGTGGATCGTCCAGGAGGATCGAGGCTGGATCTCCGATGGTGCCATGGCCGAGGTGGCTGAGGTGCTGGAGATAACGCCTGCGTATGTCAAAGGTGTCGTGACATTTTACACCATGTACCATCAGCATCCGGTAGGGAAGACATTTATCCAGGTCTGTACCACGACACCGTGCAATCTGTGCGGTGCCGAGGATGTCGTGAAAGCATTTTTAGAACACACCGGTTGCGGTGAACTTGGAGCGACTTCGCCTGACGGGAAGTTCACGGTCATCGAAGTGGAATGTTTGGGTGCATGTGGTTTTGCCACGCCAGTCATGTTGAACGAAGACTTTCTCGAAGACCTGACTCCGGAGAAAGTCCCGTCTTTGGTAGAGAAATATCGAGGACGGTGAGTTAACACGTATGCAACAATTAACCTGGGAAAAAGCCGGCCGCTGGTGGCTGGCCGCTGGCAGCTAAATATGGGCTATCCACACCCGCCGCATGAGAAAGAGACCGTTGTTCTCAGCAAACACTTTGGCGATCCGGAAGCCCGATCGTATAGCGGTTGGGTGAAACGGGGCGGGTATAGCGCCCTTCGTCAGGTTTTATCGATGGAGCCTGGCCAAGTCGTAGACGTAGTAAAGGCGTCCGGTTTGCGTGGGCGGGGTGGAGCTGGCTTCCCAACTGGCTTGAAGTGGTCGTTCATGCCGAAGGAGAAAACACGACCTCATTACTTGTGTTGCAACGCCGACGAATCAGAACCGGGGACGTTCAAGGACCGCGAGATCATGCGGTGGACCCCACACGGGTTGATTGAGGGCTGTGCCATCGCACAATACGCAATCCGCGCGGAGATCTGCTACATCTACATCCGTGGCGAGTTCACAGAGCCGTTGGTGGTGATGGCGGCCGCGTTGGAAGAGGCATACCGCGAAGGCGTGCTCGGGAACAATGCCCTTGGCACCGGCAAGCGGTTGGATATGTATATCCACAAGGGTGCCGGTGCTTACATCTGCGGTGAAGAAACCGCAATGATGAATTCCATCGAGGGACGGCGTGGCAACCCACGTATCAAACCGCCGTTCCCCGCTGCCTCCGGTGTGTTTGGTCAGCCAACCACCATCAACAACGTCGAAACCCTGGCCGTTGTGCCACACATCATCAATCGTGGCGCGGAGTGGTACAAAAGCTTTTGTCTATCCAGCCCCAAGAGCACGGGGACCAAGCTATTTAGCGTATGTGGGCCGGTGAAACGTCCCGGCAACTACGAGGTCACGATGGGTTTCCCGCTGGGCGAAGTGATACACGATATGTGTGGTGGCATGCGGGATGGTCGGGAACTGAAGGCTTGTATCCCCGGGGGTTCCTCCGTGCCCATTCTGAATCGTGAGGAAACTGAGGCTTGCAAGCTCGATTATGAGGGATGCATGGAGCAGGGTACCATGCTCGGCTCCGGTGGTGTGATCGTATTCGATGAAACAGCGGATATGGTATATCAGATCATGCGGCTTGCTCGTTTCTACGCCCATGAGTCGTGCGCCCAATGCACACAGTGTCGTGAGGGAACCGCGTGGACCGTCCGCATATTGGAGCGCATTCTTGCCGGTGAAGGTGAGATGAAAGATTTGGATCTCCTGTTGGAACTGGGCGAACAGATGACTGGCACCACCATATGTGTGCTTTCCGATTCGTGTGCCACGCCGGTGATTAGTGGCATCAAGAAGTTCCGCAATGAATTCGAAGCGTACATTGTCGGCAAACGAGCCGCCGTGGCGGTAGGGTAACTCGGATGGCTTCACAAGAGATGATCTCACTCACAATCGAAGGTGTCGAGGTACAAGTCCCCAAGGGTACGATGATCCTCGAAGCCGCTAAGCGCGCCGGCGTCCTGATACCGCACTATTGCTATCACCCGGGACTGCCGGTGGCTGGCGTGTGTCGGATGTGTCTCGTGCAAGTCGAGGGTGCACCAAAGTTGGCTATCGGGTGCGCCACCGAAGTCGCCGAAGGGCAGGTCGTCAATGTGTTCGTGGACGAAGCGGAAAAGGCTCGTCAATCGGTATTGGAGTTCTTGCTGATCAACCATCCACTGGATTGCCCGATTTGTGACCAGGCGGGCGAGTGCGAACTGCAAGATTACGTTTTCCAGGAAGGCCGTTCACGCAGTCGCTACGCCGATTATCCCAAGCGATTTAATCCGGTCGAAGATTTTGGCGGCGATGTGTTGTACGTGCCGAATCGTTGTATTCTCTGCACCAGGTGTGTTCGATTTATGGAGCACGCCGCGGACGAACCAGTACTCAACGTCAGCGAGCGTGGCGAGCGCGCCTTTATCGGAATACATCCTGACAGACAGTTAGATCACCCATGGGCCGGCAACGTCGTGGATCTCTGTCCCGTGGGGTCGCTCTTGTCGAAGGACACATTGCACAAGGCGCGTGCTTGGGAATTGGACAAGACCCCAAGTGTTTGTACGGGATGCTCACAGGGGTGTAACATCAACATCGACACGCGAAACGATGTTGTTGTCCGTCTTCGCCCTCGTCCAAACGAATCGGTGAATCAGTTTTTCATGTGTGACCACGGACGTTCCTCGTACCGGTGGATGAATCGCGCGGACCGCATTGAGGCACCGTTGGTCAGACGCAATGGGGACGTCGTGGCAACGGACTGGGATCATGCGCTCGAGGAAGCGGCCCAGGTGATTCGCGGGGTGAGTGGCAAAGCCGTCGCGTTAGTTTCGCCCAATACATCAAACGAAACGTTATTTCTTCTTCGGACTCTCCTTGGCAACACGACTTGGATCGGCGCCACTCGCGTGGAACGGGCCACCGAAGATGTTCCTCTCAAGGGTGTTCCGAACCTCGCTCTCCGGACTGAACGGGCCGCAAATGTTCGCGGAGCTATGTCTCTTGGGTTTGGCGAAGAATACGACGAGGCGGTCGTTGCCTTTCGCCAGGCGGGTCTCGTGATCGTGGTGGACGACTCGCTGAGTGGTGTGGAT
>JAZDDC010000318.1:0-13808 GCA_036679565.1 Gemmatimonadota bacterium | reverse complement strand
GTCAGCAAAACGAACGCATCCATGGCTACCACCCTCCTCCCAGTACACATTTCGGACATCCCGAACAGGATGCCGCGTGGTTCTTGATTCGTTCCGTCGCTGCGAGCACACCACCCGCACTCTCGATGATGTTGCCAACTACGTGATTCGTCGTGTCCAGCAATGCAATGTGAATCGTGTTGTTGGCAATCTTCTGTCCAACCACCCAGATAGCCGACACGCCGCCGTGTATCTTACGCGCAGCGACCACGATCAAAGTCAACAGCGTCGCCACAACCCCCAGAACCACGGCGTACACCGCCAGCGTCACTAACCAAACCTGTCGCACTGTTTCTACGCTCATCGGGTCCATGAGTACCTCCGTCAGCTCCGGCCCGCAGCACCTGCGTGGCTCTCTACTGCCGCCGCAAGCGCCTTGGCCTTGTATTCGATGCTTTGCACGGTCTCCAGAAGGCCGGTCGCGACCTCATTGCTCGTCTGAAGTTCCCAAATAGGATCGGTTTGCCGCCGTATGATTTCGGCTGCGTTGAGGGCCCTCACCGCATGCGAGTAAATGCTCTTTGCCGTGATCACGATGGTGATGAGCAAGGTCGCGACCACCAAGATGATGGCCGCAGCTACGGCCATCCAGAGCCGCCACGAGGCCCAGAGTTCAGCGTCGGTCATTTGGTATCCTCTCGCGTTGCACTGCGATCGTGATGGTCGTCCCTCGTCCCCGGTCGATCGACGCCCCAGAACCGCTGTTGCTGCCCCGCAGGTCGACCGGGCCGTCGTGCATTCCTGAACTGCCATTTCTCGTAGAAGAACTTGACTACCTTGTCGATCGGAGTCGCCGATGTCGCGTGCCCCCATCCGCTTGGGATCTCACCCTGCACGTCCCAGCGGTGTTCCCGATTGGCGTGTCGGTTGCTCATCCTGCGCAATCGGCGAATGACCGCGCCTACTCCACGTGACGTTGTCGTTGAGATGATGCCACCCGGCGGCGCCTTGTAGAAGGGAGAAAACTTGTCGGGGAAGCCTGGCATGGTGCATCCGATACAGACACCGCCCGCCTCCATGCAACCACCCATGTGACTGATCGCACCCCGTTTGACGATGTTGCAATTGACGACCGGGCCCCAGCACCCCATCTCAACCAGGCACTCCTTGTCCCCGAACTCCTCCGCAAACACCCCTTCTTCGTAGGAACCGGCGCGGGTGCAGCCGCGGTGAACCGTGTCCTCGAACAACCAAGCCGGACGGCCCAACTCGTCGAACGTCGGAAGCGGGCCGAGGCCCTGAAGAAAGAGCAGGATCGAAAAGACTGTTTCCGTGAAGTTGTCTCCCACCGGAGCACAGCCAGGAATGTTCACAACCGGAAGTCCAAAGGCGCTTCGGAAATCCTTACCCAGGAAGTCCATCAGACCCATTGCACCGGTGGGGTTTCCCTCTGCCGACGGAACCCCGCCCCAGGTTGCGCAGGTGCCTACCGCAATTACGGCCGCCGCACCGGGGGCCAGACGACGCACCCATTCCGCGGTTGGGACGGGTTGCGGATCGTCAAATCCTTCCTTGGGTTCCACACCCATTGCCGACCAGTACCCGCCGGTCCGACCCGCGATCCGTTCGTCTGCTACCGAACCTTCCATCACCAGGACGTACGGCGCGCCGAGTTTGCCCTCCCACGCCTGCCGGTAAGATGCCACGAACTCATGGCCCGTCTCCACCGCAAGGACCGGGTGGTGGAGAATCATCTGCGGCATGGTGGGCACCGTACCCGCCATCAGTCCCTCGATGCCGGGGTTGGACGCTCCGGTCACCGCAATGGTGCATCCGTCGCAGCTCATACCGGCGACCCAGAACACGTGTATGGTCTGGAGCGGTCCGAGCGGCAAACGGCTCCGCCCCTCCTGCGGCGCGGGTTGGGGCGGGGTTTCGATTCCCTCGGTAACGTTCTGTGAAACCGCAGTAACCATGTTTCTCTCCCGATCAGATCAACAAATCCGTGGCAGCGGATCCCCGACGAGCATGTCGAGGACCCGTGAACCACCGATGCCAGTGTTCAGCACTACCATTCCCACCGGTTCCGGGACAACCTCGCCAATAATCGCGGCGTCCCGTCCCAACTCGTGGCCGTGCATGGCCGCGAGCGCTGCGTGCGCCTCTGCCGCCGGTATGACGGCGAGGAGTTTACCCTCATTCGCAATGTGTAGCGGATCAATGCCGAGCAATTCACACGCGCCACGCACCGCCGGTTTGACCGGAACGGCATCCTCGTCCACCCGGATGCAACAGGCGGCGCGCCCGGCGATCTCGTTCAGACTGGTGGCCACACCCCCGCGCGTGGGATCCCTGAACATTCTCGTATTGGGCGCCGCCGCGAGCACGGTATCCACGAGTTCGTGCAATGCTGCGGTGTCACTGGAAATATCAGCTTCCATATCGAGCGCTTCGCGTGCCAACATCACCGCCATTCCATGGTCCGCCACCGTCCCACTAATTAACACGCGATCGCCGGTCTGAATCCGTTCAGGCAAGAGGTCGGCACCGTCCGGCACCAAGCCGATACCGCTGGTGTTGACGAACAACTGGTCTGCCTTGCCGCGTTCGACGACCTTCGTGTCA
The DNA here is from genome assembly GCA_036679565.1 of Gemmatimonadota bacterium. Lineage (GTDB taxonomy): Bacteria > Gemmatimonadota > Gemmatimonadetes > Gemmatimonadales > GWC2-71-9 > JAZDDC01. Next base: position 11,204 of record JAZDDC010000318.1, on the reverse strand, counting down.
CCAGTAACGATGGCTACGCCGGCCGATCTTGCCGCGTCCGCTATCGATTGCGTCACCCGCTCCAGGACCTCGACGAGAAGTCCCTCTTCCAGAATGAGTCCCACGGACAAGCACAGGGGGCGGGCACCCGACATGGCCAGATCGTTCAGCGTCCCGTGGACGGCCAAGCACCCAATGTCACCACCCGGAAAGAAGAGCGGACTCACAACGTAGGTATCAGTGGTAAAGGCCAGCCGACCGCTACCGTTTCCATTGGGCGAGATGATCGCGGAATCGCCGAGCCCATCCAGCACAGGGTTGGCAAGAATGGGGATCAACAGACCTTCGATCAGGTGGTGACTCGCCTTCCCGCCGCTCCCGTGGCTCAGTGTGATGTGAGTATCCTTCATGCGATACCGGGACCGCCTGGCGACGTCTGCCTTTTCCATGCGAGCCACCTGGTCCGGAAGGGACGTTCCGATCCGCGAGGTCATTTCGGCGTCCCCGCTCCTGCCGACTCCGCCGCTCCCTGCATGAGAGCATGCCGTCCATAGTTGTAGTACGCGGCGCAAGCTCCCTCGGGAGAGACCATGCACGTGCCGATGGGTGTCTCCGGTGTGCAGGTCGTACCAAAGACCTTGCACTGCCACGGTTTGATCACACCTTTGAGCACTTCGCCGCACTGGCACGCCTTGGGGTCAGTCACCCGCACACCTGGCACGTCAAAGATGCGCTCGGCGTCCCACGCTGCAAACTCTTCGCGGATCGACAGCGCGCTCTGTGAAATGAATCCTAACCCGCGCCACTCGAAGTACGGACGGAGTTGCATGGTCGTGGTCAGGATTTCCAACGCTTTCGTATTGCCCTCCGCACGCACGACGCGCGCGTATTGGTTCTCGACCTCAGCCGCACCACGCGTCAACTGGCGGACGAGCATCAAGATGCTCTGCATCACGTCGGTGGGCTCGAAGCCCGCCACAACCACCGGTTTCCCATACGATCGCGGAATGAACTCGAACGGGTGCAATCCGATGATCGTACTCACGTGACCGGGGCCGATGAACCCGTCCAACCGCATGTCGGGGGAATCGAGAATGGCCTTAATAGCGGGAATGATCGTGACGTGGTTGCAGAACACCGAAAAGTTTTCGATCCCTTCGGCTCGCGCCCTCAGCAGCGTCGCCGCGGTTGACGGTGCAGTGGTCTCAAAACCCACCGCAAAAAACACGATGCGGCGGTGGGGATTGTCCCGCGCGAGTTTGAGGGCGTCCAGTGGTGAGTACACGAAACGAACGTCTGCGCCCTGGGCCTTGGCGTCCAACAAACTCCCCGTCGAACTCGGTACCCGCATCATGTCGCCGAACGTAGTAAACGTGACGTCGGGTGTACGCGCTATCGAAATCGCGTCGTCGATACGGCCCATAGGAATGACGCACACGGGGCACCCGGGTCCGTGCACGAGATCGATGCCGGCCGGAAGCAATTGCTCGAGTCCATGTCTGTAAATTGCATGCGTATGCCCGCCACAGACTTCCATGAATTGGTATGACCGACCGCCGACCATTCGTTGCAGCTCGTCGATCAATCGCCGGATCGACGCCGCATCGCGATATTCGTCCACGTACCGCATGCTCATGCGACCCCCCGCGATGGACGCTGCGCGAGTATCGTCTGCATCAACTCGAGCATAGTATGCCACAGTGTCGCGTGGCCTTCCTGAATCCTGGGGATGTGATCGACCCGCGCCACAAACAAACGGTCCACGTAGTTAGCCCCGTTCATCGCACCACCCTCGTCGCCGGCAAACCCTATCGTCATCATGCCGATCTGTTTTCCGTGCCTCAGGCCTGCCAGCACATTGGGGGAATTGCCGCTCGTTGAAAACCCGACCGCGATGTCTCCCTGTTTGCCATACGCGATCACTTGGCGAACAAACACGTTCTCGAAACCCACATCATTTCCGACCGCGGTCACAACTCCCATGTCGGTGTTCAGGGCCATCGCAGGCAGGGCGCGCCATCCCTCCACCGGTGGACTAATACAATCCGTCGCCGCATCCTGCGCGTCCGTGGCGCTGCCGCCGTTACCAAACGCTAGAAGTTTACCACCTCCCACGAACGCGTTTGCCATCTCTCGTGCCGTGTCTACCAATTGCCGTTCGTACTCGGCGATAAGTTGACCCCGCAGTTGCACGACATCGTGACATTTCGTCATTGTGGATTGGCGCACTGCGTCCCGAACAGCGGCTAGATCGCCACTTTCCGGGCCCACATCTCCGTAAAGGAACGGGTACAGTTCGCGACGCGGATCCGGCGCGCTATGCAATGTCATGTTTCTAACCTGGCCACGGCGAATCCTTGGTGAACGAGTAGCGTATCACCGGTATAAACAGCATCGACCAGATCAAGCGCGACGACGGCAGTGTCCGACCCGAAGCGGACCACGGCCGTTTGTTTCAACCGATCAACGTCGAGTGCGATGCCCATCACCGCGGCATCATGGCACAACGCGCAGTCGCTCGCCTGGTCGGTTGCGCATCCGTCCGGCAAGTCGGAAGCGCCCCGCGCCTTACGCATGCGCGCCAGCGTGTTCGAGGAACACGTGGACCAGTTCCCACAGGACGTGATACAGCGTTTCCTGAACTTCCTGCACGATGAGGGGATCGTCGGATGGAATGGTAAAGGTCAGTTCGTTCTGGAGACCTTCAGTGACGTTCCCGTTGTTTCGACCAACCAAGGCGATGACCAACTGGCCTCGTTCCCGTGCCTGCGCGAGGCCTCGTGAGGTAGAAGCATCCAACACACCGGCCGAAATTCCCAGCGCGATGTCTCTTGGGCTCGCCAATACGTCGAGTTGGTGCGCGAACATGTCGTCACTGCGCTCATAGGCCGTGATCGAGCCGGCATCACTGGTCAAGGCAATGGCGGGCAGCGCTCGTTTTCCTACGATCACGGGATGCACGAACTCGACGGAGACGTGCTGAGCGTCAGAGGCACTGGCGCCAGTGCCAAAGACAAAAAGCCGGCCACCGACCCGGAACCGATTGGCCAGTTGCTCGCACGCGTCGGCGATCGCGTCCTGGTTCGCATCGAAGAACCGTTCCGTGGCATCAATCGAATCGCGAAAACGATTTCTGGCGATTGCATCGAGCGAGTCCGACACTACGAACGCGGGGGCAACGTCGATCGGCGTCACTCGATCTCGCTCCTCTCGAATTCGCTCAATTCCTGGTCGAACTCCTCGCCCAGATTGCGCAGAAACGCCGTTGTGCGCTGTGCCTCATCCTCATCAATCTTGCTGAGGGCGAACCCCACGTGTATCAACACCCAGTCACCCGGTTCCAACCCGTCCGGAAGTACCAACCCAACGTTTACGGTGCGTTTGACGCCGGAGACATCAACACGCGCCAGATGGTGTGTCTCATCGACGAACGCCATAACCTGTCCGGGAATGCCGAGGCACATGGTCAGGATTCCCCGTGGTGGCATCGTGCCACGTAAGCCTGGCCCAATGAAAGACCGCCATCATTGCATGGGACCAACCGTTGAATATGCACGTCGAATCCGGACGCTACGAGCCGGCGTATCGCGTGTTCGGTTAGGATCGCGTTCTGGAAGACTCCACCGGTCAGTACAACGGTGCTAACTCCGGTACGCAATTTCAGAACGCGTAATGTCTCATGAATCATGTCCGCAAGCGCGTTGTGAAAGGCTCCGGCAATCTCTCCGGGACTGCAGCCGGCATGAACGTCGTCGATTACGCCGCGAATCATTGGGGCGGCGTCAAGGACGTGTCCCGAGCCGCTCTCCGTCAAATCCCACTCGTATGTCCGCGAGCAGCTTGGGTCAGCCAGGGTCTCGAGTTCCATGGCAGCTTGCGCCTCGAACTGAGATTTCTGACGAACACCAATTAACGCCGCAACCGCGTCGAACAAACGGCCGACACTCGACGTCGGTGGCGAATTGATTCCACGTTCCATCATTTGTGACAAAACCGATAACGCTTTCCGTGTACCACCCGCAATGGGAATCGGTGCGGCATCGAGCGAACCGTAGGAGGCCCTGACGTGTGCCGCGGCCATCCTCCACGGTTCTCGGGCGGCCTTGTCGCCACCGGGCAACGGGACATACGCAAGGTGCGCCAGCCGTTCGAATCGCGCGCCTTCAACCAAGAGAAACTCTCCACCCCAAACCGCACCGTCGGTCCCCAACCCGGCACCGTCGAACGCCACGCCGAGTACCGGACCCTGCAGCCCGTGTTCCGCGATAACGGAGGCAACGTGGGCGTGGTGATGTTGCACTGGCACCGTGTCTAGATCACCGAACTCATCGACTAATCGGGCGGTTGCGTAGTCGGGATGTAGATCGTGCGCGATCATCTCCGGGACGATGTCGAACAGTCGGCAATAGTGAGCAACCCCGTCTCGCAGTCCCTGCACCGCGCTCGCATTTTCCAGATCGCCGACGTGATGGGACAGGAACGCGTGCCGGCCCATCGCCAAACAGAAAGTATTTTTCAGATGGCCGCCCACTGCCAGTACGGACACAGATGAATTTGTTGAGAGCGAAATAGGTTTCGGTGCGTATCCCCGAGAACGTCGGACGAACGAAGGTGCGTCGGCGATGATCCGTACCACACTGTCGTCGCAGCGCGTTTCGATTGGGCGATCGTGTCCGAGAAACGCATCGGCGACACCGTCCAGACGCAGCCGGGCGTCGTCATCGATAAATGCAATCGGCTCGTCGGTCAAGTTTCCGCTGGTCATCACGAGTGGCTTGCCGACCGCCTCGAGCAGCAGAAGATGTAACGGCGTGTACGGCAGCATCACGCCCAGGTGACGGGAACCGGGCGCCACCGCGTTGGCGACGGATTGGTCAGCGTTCTTGCTGAGAAGTACAATTGGCCGTTCTCGTGACGTGACGAGTTGCATCGCCACGGAATCTGCCGACGCGATCCGACGCACACCCGCTTCGTCTTTCACCATGATGGCGAGCGGTTTGGCTTCTCGACGTTTACGATGCCGCAACCGCTGCACCGCTTCCTCTGAGGTTGCGTCACACGCGAGGTGATAACCACCCAGCCCTTTGAGAGCGACGGTGCCTCCCGACGTAAGGACGGCGACGGCTTTCGCCATGGCGGCCGGGCCACGAAGAGAGTTATCCGCGTCCGCGAACCACAACGATGGACCACATTCGTTGCACGCAATTGGCTCTGCATGAAAGCGCCGACTACCGGGATCGTCGTATTCGTGTCGGCAGGCGTCGCACATCTCGAAGCTGGCCATGGTCGTGGTGCGGCGATCGTAGGGAACGTCATTCAAGATCGTGAACCGCGGACCACAATCGGTGCAATTGGTGAAGGGGTAGCGATACCGGCGGTTTGTCGGATCGGTGACCTCTGCGAAACAGGCGTCGCAGGTCGCAACATCCGGAGAGACCAGAGTCTGACAGCGGCCACCCGGTTCGCTGTCTTCAATCACAAAATGGTGTGTGTCGCGTGGGGGAATCGAGCGCGATACGAGGTGTTCAACGGCCGCGAGCGGCGGCGCCCCCGCCAGAAGGCGGTCGGGGAAGGCCCGAACCTGTTGCGCATCGCCCTCGATTTCGATGACAACGCCAGCGGCGTCATTTCGCACCAATCCGCTCAATTCGAGTTCGGATGCCACCCGGTGGACATGGGGCCGAAACCCGACACCCTGCACAGACACGGAGGAAGGGCAAGGTTACTTCGGTAAACCGAAGTGGCCGCGGGTCTTAGGGTTGCACCTCTTCGAGCAGCCTGCGAAGCCGACTCAACAGCTTTGCGCCAGAGGCGGTCAAGGCGTACGTGTTTGGTCCGTAATCCGGATTCGTGTCCTTGGTCACGAGGCCTGCCGTATTGAGGGCTCGTAGGGTTTCTGCTAAAGTCGAACTGCTTGCGGTGGGCAGTGCGGTCGCAACGTCCTGGTATCGGACCCTCCGGCGCATGTGAATCGCGTTCATCACGGCCAGCGCGTACCGTCTCCGGATGATCCGAAGCAGGTCGTCCACCCCACAATAACACGTGGCAGCATCGGTTTCACCCGGAACCGCGCAACCACATGGCAGAAGGTCTTCGTTGGACAACTTTTGGGTCATCAGGTACCCTAGCTATTGCGGTTTCCGCATGCCACACCGGCCCTATTCAACGGGGGCGGAGGGAATGCGGCGTGAACAAGCGCGGCGGTGTCTTGGTGTGCGGGCCGCTGGACAATTTGGTCGACATCACCCTCCTCGACAATCCGCCCGTTCTTCATGATGAGTAACCGATCGCAAAACCGCCGGGCAAGCGCCAAGTCATGTGTGATATAAAGGAATGCGGTTTTCGACTTTTGGCGGAGATTTTCCGTGGCACTCACCAACTCAGTCCGGAGGCGGGCGTCCAGGAGTGAGGACGGCTCGTGCACGGGTCCCGAAAGATCGGATGGATGAAGGCGGCTCCGGGCAGATCGCCCGTCCCTCCGTTGGGATCCACACCCAACAGTCGACGTCGCCACCAGACTCATGATGCAAGCCCTGTTCGTGTCGCCGCAAATCAGACCTACCGTCCAGCGGTTCGCGCATCGTTCAGTCCGTCCCCCAATAAGTTGAACCCCAACACCGCGGTCATGATTGCCAACCCGGGAAACAGCGGAAGCCACCATGCGACCCGGAGGAAAGGTTGCGCTTCGCTGGCAAGGAAACCCCAGCTGATCGTGTTCGGATCTCCCAACCCCAGAAAACCGAGACTCGCCTCTATCAACATCACCTGGCCAATAACCAAGCCGATAAGAGTCACCGCAGATGTGAGTGCGTGCGGCAGCACATGTCGACGGAGGATGTGAAACGTCGAAGCCCCTGTGGCCCGTGCGTAAACGACGAAATCTTTTTCCTTCACCATGAGCACCTCCGCGCGTACCACCCGTGCGAATAGGGGCCAAGACGTGAGCCCCAACACGAGGATGAGGCGATCGGTCCCCGGTCCGAACTGTGCCAAGACGATGACCGCGAAAAAGAAACGCGGCAACGCCTGAAACCATTCGGTGAGCCGCATGAGTAGGTCATCTACCCAACCGCCCTGATATCCGGACCAGGTACCGACACTCACGCCAATAACCAACGTGATCGCGGCGACAGTCACACTTACGAAAACCGAGGTGCGAGCGCCATACACGATCCCGCTCCAGAGATCTCTCCCAAGAGCGTCCGTGCCCATGAGGTGAGACCAAGACGGGGGAGTTAATGACGGGGCTTCGATTGCGAACGGATCCGCGCTAGCGACAAACGGGGCCAGGACCGCCATGGCCACAACCACCGCTGTGAGTGACCAACCGAGGATCGTGCCTGGACGGCCGACCATTCGCAGCCAATGTGAATCGCGCACGGTAAGCCTATCAGGCGCTGCGATATTTGATGCGTGCATCGAGTGGTTCGTAGATCAGATCGGTCAACAGATTTGCGATCACAACGGTGAATGCCATGACCATGAATAAGCCCAACAGGATTGGCATGTCCCGAGTTCGAATGGCATCAAGTGTCAATTGCCCAATTCCCGGCCAACCAAAGACTATCTCGACAAGAATCGCTCCCGACACCAAGTGTCCCACCCGGTGACCGATCAACGTCACGACAGGTAGCAGAGCCAATCTCAAGGCATGCCGGACCACGACGATCTGGTTGGTGAGACCTTTGGCACGGGCTGTTCGAACGTGGGGTTGCGCCAGTTGGTCGATAACTCCGGTACGAGTTAACCGGCTCACTGCGACTAGTTGTTGAGAGGCCAACACCAAGGTCGGCAACACAAGGTGTTTCGCGATATCTAAGGCCATGGCGGCGCCTTCTGTTTGGATTCCGGCGGAGGTCATCCCTTGAATGGGGAACCAACTGACACGGAATGCGACAAACAGGATGGCGAGTTGTCCCAACCAGAAAACAGGAGCGGCGTACAACGCGAGGGTCAATGACGTGACACCGACATCCCTCGTCGAGAATGGGCGGATCCCCGCGAAAACACCAAGCCCGAGTCCCGTCATGCTCGAGACGAAGAGGGCTGATACCGTGAGCAGGAGAGTCGCCGGCACACGCTCGCCGATGATGGAGAGGACCGGACGCCCCAGGACATATGATGTGCCAAAGTCGCCCGTCATCACGCGGCGCGCGTAGGTCACCAGTCGTACGGGCAACGATCGATCCAGTTCAAACCGTTCACGTATGAAATCGTAATACGATTCGTCTCCGTACTCGCCAGCGAGGGCAAAAACCGGGTCACCGGGAGCGGAGTGCACCATGACGAAACCGATGAGCGTCACACCGATGACCGCCGCAACAGCCTGCGCCACGCGGATCCCGATCCTGGCGAACGTCACCTAATTGCAGCTCACCGAATCGGCGAAATGGCCGTAGAGTTTGAATCCGTTGCAACGGGTGCGATACGCGCGGGTTGAAACCGTTTCTACGATCCAAAAGTAGGGCAGCTCTTCTACCAGAATTTCCTGGATGCGACGGTACAATGCGGTCCGAGAGGCCTTGTCTACTGTCGCGCGGGCTTCGTCAAACAATCGATCGACTTCGGCATTGCGGTATCTCGCGGCGTTTGAGAATGGAATGGGCGCGATGTTGGAAGAGACGTACATCCGCCTGACGCCGATCTCGGGATCGGTAGAATTACAGTAAGAGATGATATTCGTGTCGAAGTCGCCGTCGGAGAAAACGGCTTCGACAAAGACAGACGGCTCCAGGGTGCGCAAGCGAATGTCGATACCGATCGAGCGCAGTTGAGCCCGTAGCAGTTGGCCGTACGCCGCAAAAGTCGGAAAGTGCAAAAACTCGATCTCCAACGGGGTGCCGTCCTCGATACCGTCGATGCCGCGGGCCATTCTGGTCTCTTCGCTGGTGCGAACCCAACCTACCTCCGAAAGAAGGCGGTCTGATTCGGCCGGGTCGAAATCGGGAAGGCCAAGACCAGTAGCATGGGCGAATGCGATCCCGCTCGAGATGGGGGCACGGGCAACTTGGCCTTCTCCAAACAAAACTCGTTCCAGGAACTGATCGCGATCAATCGCGTGCGCGATGCCACGACGGACCCGGACGTCGCGCAAAATGGGTCGCTCGAGATTGAAACTGAGCGTCATGATGCAATTGGAGCCGCCAGGACTGTTTCCGTTTTGGAGAAACGCGATGTCGTCATTTTTTTCGAGGCGGCGACGATCCAACCCTCCAATACCAAAAAGCCAGTCAATCTCTCCCGTCTCGAGTCCGATTACTTGGTTTCCTTTCTCGGGGATTACCCGCATGACGATATCGTCGAGCAGCGGTAGGCCGGGTTTGAAGTAATTCGGGTTTGCTACAAATCGAATCTCGGTGCCCGGTCGGTATGCCTCGAATTGGAACGGTCCGGTACCCACAGGCGCACGGTTGGCGGGGTTTTGCAGCGGGTCTGTTCCCTCATAAATGTGGCGCGGGAGTATCGGTGTCTCCAGTACGTTTAGTTGCTGTAACAACGGAGCATACGGATGTGAGAAGCGGAACTCCACGGTGTGCGGATCGGGCGTATCCACAGATTGAAGCACCGTTGCCAACGACGATCTCGTTCGCGAATGGTACCGAGTTAGCACTTCTTCGAAACTGAACTTCACGTCCGCGGACGTGAACGGTTCGCCATCATGCCATTGAACACCCCGCCGCAGATAGAACCGGTACAAGGCGCCGTCGTCTTCGACCTCCCAACGCTCAGCAAGTTCGGGAAGTGGTTCGCCCGCGGCTCCAAGCTCAACCAAACCATTGTACAGGAGTTTTGAAGCAGTCTGGACACCACCGCTTGTCGTGATGGCTGGATTCAGGTGTCCCGGATCCGAGCTGAGCGCAAGTACCAAACGCCCCGACCGGTCCGGCCGTTCATCAGATGGGCACCCGGAAAGGAACGCCAATGCTAAAGCGGCGAGGCCGCCAATATTTCCTGGCCGCGCAGGGCCAAATAAGAGGCCAAGAACATCGGTCATATAACAACGGTACCAGCCGGCGGAGTTGGTGGCTAGCACGGGTGATGGGTCTCAGGGGAGATCGGCCTATCCGCGAACTCCTCCGTCACCTTCCGTCAATTTGGTTCACGCCGCGCCGTCAAGATTGTTGCAGCGCGATATCCATCTGCGATGGTCGTGATGTCAGGTTATCGGTCGGATGAGTCATGGTTCCTGGGTCGTTACGATAATTCCATTGATGTGCTTCGCTTCGCCTTGCCTTGCCCTGGCCTCTCCAACTGATGATGATTCGTTTCGATGCCCGTACGGTGTTCTTTCTGTTTTGTAATATCAGGTGAACCGTTTCACGGAGTCTATAATGAATGTCACCATCCGGACTGTCGCGTGCCTGTCTCCCATTCTCGCTGTTGCCTGTGGAGCGGGCGATACGGGCTCGGGGTTGAACATCAACTACGAGAAATACGAGATGGACAACGGCTTGGATGTCGTGTTACACATCGACCGTTCCGATCCGGTGGTTGCTGTTGCGATGACGTTCCATGTGGGCTCTGCACGAGAGGTGGAGGGTCGTACCGGTTTCGCCCACCTCTTCGAGCATCTGTTCTTTCTCGATTCGGAAAACCTGGGCCCGGGCGGGTTGGACAAGTTGATGACCCGTGTTGGCAGCTCAACCAACGGCTCGACGAGTACCGACCGAACGAACTACTTCGAGGTAGTACCACGAGACGCGCTCGAGAAAACGCTTTGGGCCGAGTCTGACAAACTGGGGTTCTTCATCAATACGGTGTCCGAGTCGGTCGTGGCAAAAGAGAAGCAGGTGGTTAAGAACGAGAAGCGGCAGGGCGTCGACAATCAACCGTACGGTCATACGTCATTCGTGATCGATAAAGCGCTCTATCCTGAGAACCATCCGTACAACTGGCAAGTCATAGGTTCGCTCGCGGATCTGGACGCCGCGTCCCTTGCTGACGTGCAGGATTTTCATCGCGAGTGGTACGGCCCAAACAATGCAACGTTGGTGGTGGCGGGAGACATAGATCTTGCGGAGACGAAAGCGTGGATCGAAAAATATTTTGGCGACATTCCCGCCCGCCCAACACCGGTGGTCGAAAGGCCCGCGCCGGTCACCCTAACCTCTTCGGTTCGGTTGTCACACGAGGATAACTTCGCTCGTGTTCCGGAACTGCGTCTGGTGTGGCCGTCGGTACCAACATACCACAACGACTCGTATGCGTTGGGAATCTTGGCCGAT
>JAZDDC010000317.1:0-8376 GCA_036679565.1 Gemmatimonadota bacterium | reverse complement strand
AAGTGCGGCGCGAGGCCGATACGTTATGCAACCTGAACCGTCGAAGAGTAAGGAACGTGTTCGAGCGGGTGGGACCGGGACAGCGCGGAAGAGGAAAGCCGAAGACGGCTCGCTGGACCAATATCTCCGGGAGATCAGTAAATACCCGCTTTTGAAGCGCGAGGATGAAGTCCGGTTGGCCGTACAGATCAAGGCCAACGATAGTGAGGCACTGGATACGCTGGTCCGGTCCAACCTCAGGTTCGTGGTATCGGTTGCAAAGAAGTACCAAAACCAGGGCGTGAGCTTAGCCGACCTGATCAACGAAGGGAATTTGGGCCTCATTCGAGCCGCCCATAAATTCGACGAAACCAAGGGCATCAAGTTCATCTCATACGCGGTCTGGTGGATTCGGCAAGCGATCTTACAAGCTTTGGCCGAACAAAGCCGAATCGTACGAGTCCCGTTAAATCGTGCCGGTACCTTGCATCGTATCGGAAAAAGGTCGTCCGCGCTTCAACAGGAATTGGGTCGCGAACCCACGGTGGAAGAAATCGCCGATGGGATGGATATCACTAAAGATGAAGTGGCAAAGACGCTTTCCATTTCGCAGAGTCATCTGTCGCTCGATGCGCCGCTCACTCCCGGCGAGGACAATAAACTCCTCGATTACATTCCCGACACGCAGAATGCTGGTCCAGACGATAAAACGTTTGAAAGAGCCCTCACTGATTCCATCGAAACGGTACTCGGTTCCCTCAAAGAGCGCGAGGCCAAGATTCTGCGGCTTTATTTTGGACTCGACAATCAGGAGGCCATGACACTGGAGGAAATCGGTGGTCTTCTTGGTATCACGCGTGAGCGAGTACGCCAGATCAAGGAAAAAGCACTCGCGCGGCTCCGACACGTAAGTCGTGCACGCTCCCTGGAGAGCTACCTCTCATAACCTCCTGTGCTTTGCGTCTGGCCTTTGGTCGGACGACCCACTCATGAAACTCGGTGTTGTCTCACTCGGATGCGATAAAGCCACCGTAGATTCCGAACGGATCGTCGGCGAGCTTGTTGGCCATGGCGCGAAAGTCGTTTCGGAGTTGGAGATGGCTGACGTGGTTCTCATCAACACATGCGGCTTCATCGATGCTGCCAAGCGCGAGTCCATCGAGGCGCTGGTCCAGGCGGGAGCGCTAAAACAGGCGGGTTCGGTCAAAGCCGTCGTAGCGGTTGGTTGTTTGGTTCAGCGATATCAGCAAGAGCTGGCCAAGGAAATACCGGAGATCGATCTCTTCCTCAACTTTGGCGAGCTACACAAGTTGGCGCCTGAGTTGGCAGCACGAGGGCTCATCGCCGACCCGATTGGCAATCACCCAGGCGTCCGGCAACATTTGGGTGACGCGGCCTTTGTCCGGTATCTGAAGATTTCAGAAGGTTGCGACCACACGTGCGCGTTCTGTGCCATCCCTCTTATGCGTGGGCGCCATCGCTCCGAGCCGTTGGATCGCATCATTCGCGAGGCCCAACAACTTGAAGCGCAGGGTGCTAAGGAAATAAACTTGGTGGCGCAGGACCTCGGCCACTACGGTCGAGACCTTGGAAAGGGCGGTCCCACACTCCCCGATCTGCTGGAGAGGTTGCTAGGTGAGACCACCATCCCGTGGTTCCGTCTGCTGTACGTCTACTCGTTTGGGTTGACGGAACGGCTGGTGGGTCTTATCAGCACTGAATCTCGCATCGTGCCGTACATCGATATTCCGATACAACATGCATCAGACGAAATGCTCACGCGGATGCGACGTCCCGAGCGACAGAAGACAATTCGGCAAAAGGTGCAATGGCTGCGTAACGCGCAGCCAGATGTAGCCATTAGGACCACAGCCATCGTAGGATTCCCCGGTGAAACGGATGAAGACTTCCGTATACTCTGTGACTTTGCCGAAGAGATGACGTTCGAACGACTTGGTGTCTTCACATATTCCGAGCAGGATGGCACTCGTGGTGCGGCATATGATGACGATGTCCCTGATGTCCTCAAACGCGAACGACAACATGAATTGATGGAGTTGCAGAGGGGCATTTCGGAGGAAAGGCTTGGGCGTTTCGTTGGGAGGACCGCGGACGTTTTGATCGAGTCCGTTGCTGACCCGGATGACGAAGGTGCCACCCATATTGGTCGTGTCCCGTGGCAAGCAGACGACGTGGATGGTATTACGCGTGTTCAAGGGGGTGGTTGGGCCATGCCCGGGCAAATCATTCCAGCCCGGATCGTGCTCAACGAGGACTACGACTTTACGGCCATTGCGAAGTCACGGGCATGAAACGAACGTTTCTCCGTACGAACCCATCCTACTCACGTATCGGATTGTTGGCGAGTTGGCTATCACTGAGCGTGTATGCCAACGCCTGTCTTAGCGCCGCCGTGCCGCCGGTGCCGATGACAAATCGGCTACGTGGCGAGCCACCGATCCGGGTGGGAGTTCTTGTTAACGTTGCCCGTGTCAGTATCGGCGCAAATGGTGGAATGACGATGGTCGTTGATGGCGGCGCCGGCGCCGAGAGGTCTCGTCCCGTGGCTTTGCGGTTTACCGGTGGTGCGGTTGCCATTGATGGTGAGCGTGTGAATATCCGCGACCGAGTTCGTTTTTCGGCCGCACGGCGCGGCGAGTATGTCACTGTTGATGGAATCGCATATCGCGGATCGGTTGAGGTCTTGGCATCTGAGGCCGGCCTAAACGTCATCAACGTTACAGATATCGAGGAATATCTGCTGAGTGTCGTGGGCTCGGAATTGTGGACTCGGCGCGAATCAGATTTTGCGGCGTTGCAGGCGCAGGCAGTGGCGGCTCGGACCTACGCCCTCCGTAACGCAGGGCGGTATCGAGCATCGGGGTATGATGTCCGCGCCGATGTGTCGGACCAGGCGTATACCGGAGTTCGGGCTGAAAACAGTGTGGCGGCGCGTGCGGTTCGCAGCACGCATGGTGAGGTGATTATATATGATCGCGAGTTAATCACAGCTTTTTATCATTCCACCTGCGGACAACGCACGGCGTCTCCCGAGGAAGCGTTTCGGACCGTCAGACCCCGGCCGTACTTGCAGCCGGTCTCCGACGAGAGGCCCGGTCAAGGGTACTACAATGATCTCTCACCGCATTTCCGTTGGACCGTCACGTGGGGTGGTGACGAACTGCGACGAGTGCTTTCGGAGACCCTTCCATCTGTTATTGGGATAGACCGTGCATCGGTCACCGAGATACGAGACGTTACCGTTCATCGCACGGGTCCGTCAGGACGGGTGACGGAGCTGCGTATCACAACGTCCACCGGTGTGGTCCCAGTATTTGGTCCGGATATCCGCGCGGTGCTCCGTACACCCGCCAGGGGTCCGTTGGGCAGTACAGCCTTTACGTTGAGCGTGGAACATCAAAATGGTACGGTATCACAAGTGCTAGCGACCGGTTCCGGGCTCGGACACGGAGTGGGTCTTTGCCAGTGGGGTGCGGTTGGTCGTGCCCGGTCCGGCCAAGACTATCGCACGATCGTCAAGACGTACTACCAAGGAGCCTCCATTGAGCGTTGGTATTGATGAAGTGACGGTGCGGAAGGGCGTGTCATGGATATTCGTGGCCATGGCCGTCATCTTTGCCCGCGCTCCACGAGAGGTGGAAGCACAGGGATTTTTGGAATCGTTTAGTTATGACGGCTTGGGTCTGTCCGGCATAGGTGTCGAAGCAGGCCCCGTGTGGTCTGATCGATTGACGAGGGAATTCTCCGGTGGCTTCCGTATCGATTATGGACTCATTGCACCTCAGATCCGGTTGCTCTTTGGTGCCAGCTATTTCCGGGGTGATCTGAACGCGTCCGAATCGGTGAAGTTCGAAGAGGGCATCCGTCGTGCCATCTCCGATCCAACCGGAG
This sequence comes from Gemmatimonadota bacterium, assembly GCA_036679565.1. GTDB lineage: Bacteria > Gemmatimonadota > Gemmatimonadetes > Gemmatimonadales > GWC2-71-9 > JAZDDC01. The sequence goes on along the minus strand of JAZDDC010000317.1, from coordinate 4,485 downwards.
ATGCGGTTGTCGATGTGGGAGACATCAGATGGTCCAACCTCGAAACCAACATTGATCTCCAATACCTGATTGCGATGGCACCCAAGAGCATATTGTACACCGGGTTGGGATTGGGTGTGCATGTGCGCAACGGATCCGGCGCGGTGATCGAGGGTTCGTTCGTGGAGGACGCACTCGACACGATCGTGGCAGGTTTGACCGCATCCCTTGGAATGGAGTGGGCTGCTTTCCCGCAGGTGTCGGTGGTTTTCGATTTCAGGGGCGGTCTTACGAGTGAGCTTCGTATGTTTTCGTTCCGATCGGGGTTCATGTACCGTTTCTCGGGGATCGGCTCATGAGTGATCGTCTCACCGTTGGGGTCGTAGGCGCGGGTGCCATTGCACAGGTTGCGCATTTACCCGTGCTGTCGCGCATGGATGATGTGACGGTTATCGCGATGTGCGACAACGACAGGGCAAAAGCGCAGGCGTTGGCATCCCGATTTGATGTCCCGAACGTGTACGACGACATTCAGGACCTGCTCAAGTATGCCAAACCCGACGTCATCGCAATTTGCACACCAAATCATCTCCACGAAATACATGTAAAGACTGCACTATCAGAAGGCGTACACGTTTTTTGTGAACGGCCATTGGCATTGGGAGTGGAAGGTGTGCGGGCCGTGCTCGAAGCGGCCAAGCGTTCTCCGGCAAACGTGATGGTTGGAATGAATCATCGTTACCGTACGGATGTGCAAGCCGTTCTGGGGTTTTTGCAGCGAGGCGAACTCGGTGACCTGCAGGCTGTCAGGAGTGGGTGGTACACATTTCGACCGGCCCGTCAGGCGCTTGGCTGGCGTCGCCGACCGCAGCAATCTGGTGGAGGCGTGCTCTTCGATCTTGGCCTGCCCCTGATAGATCTTGCCGTATGGTTGTCCAACCCGGGTGGCCCCTTCCACATAACGGCATCGATGGCGGGTGTTGCGGATGGTGGCGTGGAGGACGTTGGTTGCGCGATGATCACATGTGGCAACGGCTTGTCTCTACTGATCGACGTGACATGGTCCTATGTGGGCGAAAAGGAGCAGTGGTGGTGTGAAGTGTTGGGTACTGAGGGTTCGGCAATGGTTGCGCCGCTCGGCGTTTACAAGGAGATGCACGGGTCGTCGGTGAACGTGACTCCGCGTGGTATTCAAGGTCGCGAAAGCGTGTTCACTACCTCATATCATTCCCAATGGGCGAGCTTTGCGGCCGCTATTCGTGGGGTTGTGGAGTTCCCGGACCTAGCGGACCAATTGTTGATCCATCGTATCATGGAGGCCGTTTATGCCTCCGCCAAGGCGGGTGCGACGATTAAGGTGGAGACATGATCTCGTTGTATACCTTTGCATCGGTAAACAACTGAAAGAGTTCTTGGTCCAGCATCCCGCCTTCGACTTCGTGTTTGATGATATCGAGCGCCCTGGTGGCGGGCAGAGCACGTTTGTACGGCCGGTCTGATGCCGTCAATGCGTCGAAGATATCGGAACTCGTCATCATGCGCGTTTGCGGAGGGATATCCCGGGCGCCCACACGTCGCGGGTAGCCCGAGCCATTGAGTTTTTCGTGGTGACCCAATGCAATGTTCGGGATGTCGCGAAGTTCGTCAGTCCATGGGATGCGGAGGAGGAATTTGTAGGTATGGTCCACGTGATCCTCGATTTCCTGGCGCTCAAACTCGTCAAGACTTCCTTTGCGGATCGAGAGGTACCGTACTTCGTCAGGGAATAAATACGGTTGATCCAGCTCCTCCAGGTCTTTGTAATGGATATCTGCGAAGTCTAGGAGTTCTTCGAAATTGCCTTCTGGTAACACGGACGGTTCGTTTGACTGTAGGACGAGTTGGAGGAAGCGATCCAGTTGTGCAAGATGCTCGTCGCGTTCGCGAGCCAGTTGCTCGAGAAAAACGTTGTATCCGGCGGAGCCCTGATGCTCCAGATATTCAGCTCGCTTGCGTTCAAAATCGCGTTCGGTAGACCGATGGATGAAGGCGTAACGCTGTTTGATTAACGCTAGACCGGGTGGATACAGTTTTTTCTCTTTGACCAGTACATGCTCGCGCACCCCAACCTTCCCAAAATCGTGAAGCAAACCGGCGTAACGAAGTTCCCTCAGTTGTTCACGACTGAACGAAAGATGACGATACGCGCCTTTGGTAGTACGGTCCGCCACTATGGCCAATGCCACAGTCATGGTGGCGACCCGTTCAGAATGGCCGGATGTCGTTGGATCACGCTGCTCGATGGCAGTGACGGCGGCTTTGACGAATCCTTCGAATAATTTTTCGATGTCCTCGTACAATTTACTATTCTCGATGGAAACTGCCGCTTGGCCGGCCAACGCTGAAACGAGTTTGACGGTGCGCGGGCTGTACGGGATCACCTGCGCATCAAAGTCTTCTGGTTCTTCAAGCTTGACGTCGTAGTCACGTTTTCGATTGATGAGTTGTAAGACGCCGATCACGTCTCCATTGTGATCCGACATAGGAATGGTCAGCATGGACTTTGTGCGATAACCGTACGTCTCGTCGATTCCCCGATGAAAAGAGTATTCCACGTCTGGTGGCAAGAAATACGCGTCGTCGATAACCAGGGGCGCACCTGTACTTGCTACGTAACCTGCAATGCTTCGATGATCGATTGGTATGGTGAATTCTTTGAATGGTATTTCGGGTCTTGAGTGATTCTGTGCTAGCTTAAATCGTAGCGAGGTCTTCGCATCGGCGAGGTACAGGCTTCCGGCGTCGGCACCGGTGATTTGGCGCGCTTGGGAGAGGATAAGTTCCTGCAGAGAGTTGTAATCCCGCTGCGTGGAAAGTGCTATACCGATGCGGGTCAGTTCATCGAGTTCTCGTGTGCGAGCATCGGTCTCGCTGCTCAGGCGGCGATGTTCGGACCGTGCCGCCGCATCGCGAAATGCCGCTCGTAACGCCACCAAAAAGCTCCGCCGTTCGATGTCTGGAGTAAGGATCGCAATAAGCTGCTCGTCAGGGATGTCGCTCGCGGCTTCGGCACTCAATCCGATGATCGAGCCGCCATCTTGGACAAACGCTTTGAGGTGATGCTGCGCGACGAGTTGACCCGCCGCGGTGTCAAATAGGAAAACGGTCGGGTCTCTATCGACAATCAGGTCGCCAGCCGAATGCAACGAGCGACACTCGATGCCTTCGGTGTGTAGCGCTTCGTCCACGTCTGGGCGCTCGAACGTTGACGAGTGGATCAGGACGTATTTCATGAGGTCCCCCGTGCGGCAGGCTCTTCAATCACCGGCCCGCGTGAATTCTACGTACCTTTGTACGAGAGTCCGCAGGCACCGCGGTCAACATTTGTCGCGCACTCGACGGTCAAGGTAGCTTGGCCTTGATCCCGTCGCGAGATCACAGGCGCAAATTCAAAGCACAACACAAACAGAAAGCGCGCCGACTCGTCCTGAGCCGACGCGCTCATAGTTCGGCGCCGGAACACCTTGCAAACTTAGGTCTGTCCCAGCTGAATCAACGCGTCGGAAGCTTCCGTCATTTGCGGAAATTCCGTTTGCACACGTCGGAACAACTCAATTGCCCGCTCGTCTTGGCCTCGGTCCTGAAAGAAGAGGGCGCGTGAATATAGGGTCAGGGCTTCGGCCGGTAGTTCGCGGGCTTCTCGAGCCTCGCGAACGGCGTCAGGCAACGCCGGCAAACTCACATCGTTCATGATGGTGCCGCCGAGATCGACGATCATCTGGTAAAGGTCTTCGGCGCTGTCCCGCACACGTGTCGTTTTGACGATTTCCGAAGTCTCCGTATTTACGATGCGTGCATCGATGCGCATGTCACCGTAGAAGTTGTTGAAGCTTCCGAAAATCATGTACTTGGCGCCGACCAACTTACCCAATTGCGCCGCCGTGTTCGCATCGACCCGACCGTCAGCGGCCAGGTCCTGTTCAGCGATCAGTGAGTTGATTTGGGATCGCTCGACCACCCGTGCTGCGTTGTTCATGGCGATTTCGGTCATTAACATTTGTTGAATGCCAACCCGAAGCGCTTCAAAATCTTGCGCGTCTTGCCCGTACGATCCGCCGTTTTCAAATGCCATGACGGCAATACCGGGTCGGTTTTCTTGCGCCGATATGGCACCGTTCGAAAGCGCTGCCAATCCGATGGCCATCGTTGCGGCCACGTATAATTGCCGTTGCATATCACAACTCCTTCGTATCTTTTGTTACCCATCCCACGATCCACCCAAGCTCGCTCGAAAAGCACCCGGTCCACCGAGCACCTTACAACTTCGAGGCGAGAAAAGGGCTCGGGTCCTACCCTCTACTTGAGGAGTAGATCCATCCCCTCTTGTGCGGCGATGATCTCGATTTTACTGCCAAGACGGCGCGCCGTGTCCCGAGCCTCACCTAACATTGCATCTATCATGCCGTCGTCATGTTCCGGACGGTGGTGGAACAGAACTAGTTGATCTACTTGGGCTTCCACCGCTAA
>JAZDDC010000316.1:0-4432 GCA_036679565.1 Gemmatimonadota bacterium | reverse complement strand
AAGAGATCATCCACATCCAAGGGGCGCGGTGTCTGTCCGAGGGCTGGATGTACGATGAAGGTGACGAGGACGAATGCCAGATGGTGACGCATGTGCGCTCCGAGCGGTGAGACGGTAGGAGGGACGGTACAGGTAACAAGGGGGAGGGTACAAACGGTCGCACCATTTCGATGGCTTCCCCGCATCATCATACCGCCCTACCGCTGTACCGCCCTACCGTTAGCGGAGGGCCGGGGACTCGAACCCCGAAGGGATTGCTCCCGGCGGTTTTCAAGACCGCTGCCTTACCATTAGACTAGCCCTCCCGGAATGGAAACTAACGCAGAATTGAGACAGGCCAAACCTCAGGTTCTGGCAGTCAGGTTTGACGTTTGACAATATATAACTTATGATAAATAATCATTTTCATAAGTTATAACTTTTCTATAACATAATGACAATAAGACTTAGCTTATTTTAGGATAAGGAATGTCCCTGCAAAAAGACAAGCTGATACTCAGACAGCTCGATCGAAAGTTGGATCGTTTTCATGATTTGAGCTCTGTCCCGCCTCCTCGTAAAGGGTGGATCAGTGAGATCCGTCGGGTCTTGGGCATGTCTGCAAGTCAGTTGGCAACTCGACTAAATGTGACGCAGCCGGCGATTAGCCAATATGAGAAGGGGGAAGTTGCATCCACAATCACCTTGGAAACACTCGAGAAGGTCGCGGCGGCACTTGGGTGTCAGTTTGTTTATGCGTTTGTGCCATCGGTGTCACTGGAAGATTTGCTCCACAAGAGGGCGCGGGCAATCGCAACAAAGGTTATTGAGCGAACCTCTCACTCCATGCACTTGGAACAGCAAGACGTATCCAATAGTGAGATCAAGAAACAAATAGAAGATCTCACACAGCAATTGCTGCTGGATCGACCACGGAGTTTGTGGAATGACATCGGAGATTGAGGAAGGTGACGGGAAAACACCACTCGACGCGGATGAGGCACAGGGCCTCATCCCAACGCACGTCACGACGTTCGCAGAATTGAATGAGTGGGAGCATCTCAACATTGTGCGTGGTGAGCGATGGGTGAATTCCCACCTCAATGATGACATACTCTCGCCGCTGTTCGTCAAAGAGCTTCACCGAAAGATGTTCGACGAAACATGGGAGTGGGCGGGACGATACCGCACCACTGACAAGAACATTGGGATGGATTGGAGAAACGTGCCGGCGGCGGTCCACGACCTTTGCGAGAATGTCTCGTGCTGGTTGGACGAGCAGGTATACGACGTGAGGGAAGCAGCGGCTCGATTTCATTACCAGCTTGCACACACCCATCCGTTTCCGAACGGGAATGGCCGTCACGCCCGCCTGATGACGAACACGCTTCTGCGTTCCCTTGGGCAAAGGCGTTTTACGTGGGGTGATGGCGATCCAACGCCGCCGGGCACAACACGAGATGAGTATATTCTGGCGCTTCGCGCGGCCGACGGACACGATTTCAATCCACTCTTTAGATTTTTGGGCATCAGGCCGTGACGTCCCACTGATCAAAGGGGGCAGTTCTAGAGAAGCTGAAGGCCGTCTTGAGGTGATGCTCGTGCGCAGCGACGTCCTGGCAACCCAGCGTGATTTATCTCGATCCCGACCGCGCCTTCAACGCACTGCCCAAACTCCCGCCGGCCGCAGAACTCGAAACACGAGAAATCCTCAAAGCTGCCATCGACGCCCTACACCAAAATCGACTTCGTCGTGAACGCCGGAATTGCCAAGCGAGAAACGGCCTCAAAATATTTGAAGAAAATTGAGATGACCGGTCTGTTGCGGGGGGTGAAACGAGGCCGGGAGACCTACTACGTCAATGAGCCGCTCATGCGGGTGCTGTCAGGATGAGTCGATTCGATCGACACATCATCATGATATGTCTAAAATATCGCTATTTTTAGACATATTCTTTGTATGTGTCTATCACATCGACATATAAAATCGGCGGCCACTACCCGCATGCATCAGCTCACCTCTCACCTGCAATGTAGAACCCACCCCGTTTGGGATGCTCGACTTTCTCCCCGCCTAACCACTCCACGACATTGCTGAACCGCGCGGGAAGCCCGTCGTGGCGGAAGAGTCCCGGTCCGGCTTGAAGTTGGTAGTGCAAATGGGGATGACCCACCGTAGCCGGTGCACCAAGCTGGCCCACCACCTCTCCCTGGCTGACCCGGTCACCGATCTTCACCCGTACCGACCCTAGCTGAAGATGGAAGAGGCAACTGAACTCGCCATTGCCATGATCGATGATCACGCTGTTGCCGCCGATGGACCAGTTAGGGTTGGGCAACTTGAGGTAATCGCGCTGCAACATGTCGTCGGGAATATCATTCCGGGCAAAGACGACGGTGCCGGTGGCGGGAGCCATCACCTCTTGTCCGAAGTTGCCACGGTCATACCAGCCGAACGTATACGTCGTGTCTCCCCCTTCTCCGTACTCCGTGCGCAGGCCCACGATGTCCCACGCATAGTATTGGCTCTGCTCGTCGTTGTGGGCGCCCTCCCAGTTTTCGTGACCCGCGATGATCGTGAAGGACCCCTTCAACGGAAAGATCAATTCCGTTTTCTGCTCGAATTCGACGATGGGGATCTCAAGGGTGCTCTCGATCACCTCGCCGCTTGGCGAGGCGACCTGAAGCGTGTAAATCATCCGATCGACGCCCAACCCCTCCGGCTCGCCGCCGAAATGATGTCCGAAGTTGTAGAGTTCTTCGTGCGCGCCAAGTCGACCCACCGGAAACTTCTTGATACTCATCAGATAGTCACGCGAGTATGCTCGCGTGCCCACCCGCTTGGCGCCCGTATAAAAGTCCACCGTTGCCGAGATCGGCTCGAGCCAACGACCGAACTCCTCACGGACGAGGATGTTGGTGTTCCAGTACTGTGTCGAATGGAGCGGGATGCCCCATGACCGACTCCACCCCGTTCCTGTCATGTATTCGGGTGTCGCGTAGACGGTCTTGGGAATCGTCGTGAGACTCACCGCGTACGGTGCGTTCCGGTATGGTTCAGAGGGGCTTGCGAACTGTGCGAGACCGGCGTGCTCGTTCAGTTGGTACTCCTCGACCAGAATCGTGATGGGGAGATCGGGTTGGGTACGAGTGATGATGAACGGCAGCATGACCCCTTGGACTTCACGATAGTCCGAGTACTCGACGCTGATCTCCAGGATGCCTTCCTCATATTCCGCTTCGCGAATCATCCGCACGGGGAGGAAGCTCTCACCATCGACGTAAAAGCGCTCCGTGAGCCCGGACACCGGCTCAAAAACAAGCATCCAGCCTTGGATTCCTCCGTCGCCAGTGCGGACGCGAAACTCTCCAATACCCGAAGAGCCAAGTTCGGCGACGAGTGGCGCGATGCGAACCGCTTCAACACGCACCGGTGTCTCGGATTCCCAATACGCGAGGAGGGGATCGAACACGGCCGTGCGCGCTAACCGACGGAGCGCCATGCCACCAAGCTCGCGGTTGTTGTTCTGGGGATCGTCTCCCTCGATCACCATCGACGGCGGCCACCCGTGCGACTCCCAACCCACCTCTCCGTCAAACCCCCGCCGGAGATTGTAGACCGGGACCTCCCACGCCTCGACCATTCGGTTCGGCGCTGCGGACCAGCTCTCGTATGGACCGGGATATCCTCGGAACACATCGACGCGGCCGCTCGTATGTAAGGTCTCTATCTGTGCGAGCGATGCGATGCCACCGCGGGCTTCGAGGGTGCGCCGCAGCACATCCCGTCCCGACAGGTCTTGCGCGACCAACGGCCCCACGCAACTCAACGAAAACGCGGCGAGCGCAAAATATCTTAGAATGGAATTTGGGACTGTCACCGGAACAACTTCCTTTCAGCTCGAAGTCGTGGAGAAGAGCAATTCCGTGCCACTCGGCAGTCGGCTGTCATAACACGTGCCAGTAACGCATCCACGGAATGAGGATAAGCGCTGCCAGCGCCACGATTGAATAGTATGCACGGCCTGAAACAGTCCATGCGCCGCGCCACCACAACATGCCGGTCACAATCGAGAAGGCTATGGTAACGACTGCCGCGACGCGCACGATTGCGAACGGCAGCCGGGCAACCGGCGACAACCCATAGATGAAGGTTCCGATGTCGGTGATCTTCACGGCGACCAGTCCAACCGACGCGGTTATCCAAAGCACAGCCGCGATCCAACCCAGGATCGTTGCGACGCGGACCAACCTACGAACTTCGGATCGCTTTGATCGTTGCGCGAGGGCCCGGAGCGGCCAGGCGATTACCGCCGATGCCAGAATTAACAAGGACGCACCGGCGATGGCGAGCAACACACCACGTGTTTCGTACCACGGCAGCTTGCGAAAGGCGGTTTCGTCGAATGTCGCGTACACTACACGACCTCGATCGTCTTCTTTGAATACAAGC
>JAZDDC010000315.1:0-2466 GCA_036679565.1 Gemmatimonadota bacterium | reverse complement strand
ACCTTGCCGTCCACGAACAATCCACGCGCGGCTTGCCAGCGTTTGACCGCCAACACGAGGTTCCAGTCGAACTGGGCGACGCCGAACCAATTGGGGTGCCAGCCAAGTTCTCGCGCGGTGGCCTTGTTGAAGGAGATGACGTTCACCCGCCGTTCCTGCACGAGTTTGTTGAAGGTCGTTCGGCCGACTCGTCCGTCGGCCACCAGGCCCCGTGCGGTTTGCCATTTCACAATGGCTTCGATGAGATCGTTATCGAATTGAGTCTTCCCGAACCAACCCGGGTTCCACCCAAGCTCGCGCGCCGTCGCCCGGTTGTATGAGATCGTATCTCTCGCCATCTGTAGCTCCAGAGGGTGCCCCCGCAATATCGCAATCTCCCCATACATTTGCGACCCGTTGAAGCGTGCACGGCCGTGATGTGGCTACTTGCCGGTGGTTTTCGATGTGTGTTAGCGTGTTACTGGCAGATCAAGGTTTCGGTTAGGAGGGGCGGATGAACGATCAGGGTACGAATACCGATGATGTGGATTTCACCGAACTCCAGCGCGAGGCGGAAACCGACAAATATACTGATCCCGCGCCGGTGACTGCCGCTCACGTTTTACGGAGTGGTCCCGTGATGCTGCGAACTCCCCAGGAGATGGTGCTAGACGCGGTGGAGATGGTGAAGCACGACCTGCCCTCGGACGCCAGTCCGGAGGTCCAGACGGTTGTGGCCGAGATTCTCAACTTGATGGAGGCGTTGCTTGCATCGGCCCAGCCCATCACGAGGATGGCCATGGCTGAATTCGCCTTGCATCGTGTCGTCAAAGCGCCCAACGATCTCACCTTGGCAAAGAAGGTGCTTGGCAATCTGCGAAGAAATCTCGGCGGATCCGTAGGGTTGTGGTTCACCAGGGTCCGGATTGCGACGCCTCCACATGTCGATGTGGTCATTGGCCTGACCGCGTCGGTGCTCATCTTTGGTGGGCTATTCTTGTTCACAGGGTTTGGTGTCTTTCGTGCCATCGGCTTGTCGCCGACTATTGCATCGGATGACTTCCTACAGAGTCTCGTTTGGCTCGGCGCGGTGGGTGCGTTTGGAAGCGTCATCAGCATCCTGACCAGGTTAAACGATTTTGCGAAGAAGGCTGAGACAAGTGCGTGGCTCGATTTTATGAACGGCTTCTTCAAGCCGGTCATTGGCTTGGCGGCGGCTGACCTTTTCTTCATTCTCATTCAGTCCCGCATGCTGCCACTCGATTTCACGGCGGCCACGCAAACCTATGCGTTTGTCGGCATCGCTTTTGTGGCCGGGTTTTCAGAGCGTCTTTTCAAGGACCTCGTTTCAATCGTCGAGCGGTCCGTTGGTGCCGCCGGTGAACGTGGCATCGAGTTTCAACGCACGGGGGCTCAATCTCGTGCCATGCGCGAAGTTCGACGGGACCTTTCAGGTCGCACGGAAGTCTCACGCGCAGAGATCTACGATTCGGTTGACCTCGGTGATCTCGATGAAGTCGTTGAACCCCAATGGGACGAGAATGCGCGTGCACGCAGCGGCGGTGAAGACGGGCTCTGACGTTTGATCGAATGGTCGCAACGCGTTCTCATCTCGGATCTGGGGAACGTGCTCCTGTTTTTCGACCGGGCACGTACGTACCGCGCAATTGCTCAGGCTACGACGGCAAATATTCATGATGTACAGCGCGCCATCGAGGCAAGTGGAATACGTGAGCGGTACGAGCAGGACCCAACCGCGTTTCCATCTGCGCTTGGTTTCCTTGAAGAATTACGCGTAGTCCTGGTGGATGCCGCGATCGGTCCGGTACCGGACCTCACCATCCTCCGGGACGCCTGGTGCGCTCTATTCTGGGAAAACAAAGTCGTTCATAAGGTCATTCGACATTTGAAGGTCGTAGAACAAATACCCCTCATTCTATTGTCCGACACAAATGAACTCCACTACAACCACTTCCGTACGCGATATCAGGCTATGCACGAGATGTTCGATGCCGTGATCTTATCTTTTCGAGTGGGTGTGTCGAAGGAACGGAATGCGCCAGCAATGTTGCGTTTGGCGGTTCGGGAGGCCGGCAAGAAAAATATTCTCTACGTGGATGATCGACAAAGTTTCGTTGATGCGGCAACGGGAATCGGAATTGATGCGCACGCGTATGGATCGGATCGCGACCTGATTGACTGGTTGCGCGCTCGAGAGCTTACGATTCCCCTTACCGTTTGTGACTGACCACAATCTTCCCGCACCAAGGGCAGTTCCTCCAGTACTCGGACGCAATACCCGACCTACAGGACGTACACTTCTTACCCTGGTCCAACGGCCAACTGCGTTTGACCTTGGTTCGACACCACGGACAGTACCCCATGAATGGCATTAGGTCTTTTCGACTGCAGTTCGTGTTCGTGCAACGGCCAACGTACCTAACATCGGAATATTGGCGTGCGGACGGCCGCTGGATTTTTCCACCG
>JAZDDC010000314.1:0-3089 GCA_036679565.1 Gemmatimonadota bacterium | reverse complement strand
GTTTTGGTCCCAGCGGAGAAACCCCTCGAGCACGTTGCCATCCATGGTTGTGACGCGACCATAGAGACGGGCGGCCTCAGAATCTTGGGCGCTGGTCGGTAATAGCGGAACGATGGTAAAGAGGGAAAGGGCGGCAACAGAACGTACGATACGAATCGGAAGCGTCAAAACCATGCATACCCCTGGGCTAACGAAGTAACGGCGTTGTTCATATATCCTTACGCAACGGATGCGCTGCAAGTTTCACGAAGAAACACGGTGCCAGTTTCGGGCAGGGTTAACCGTTATACGTAAGGAATGTCCGGCACGGCATCGCAAGAACGTCCGACCCGGACACTCCCGTATACAAATTTGTAACGTCGCATGTTTATTCGGGTTGACCGGTAAACATGGTAAAAAGCAAAGACCTAACTGCTTGACAACTAGGTGGCTGAGGTGGAGCCTTTGCAGGAGACGTAGACACCAACGAAAATGTGTATCGACCGCGTGTAGGGCCCCCCACCTGCACAGCAGGACCGACCCTCGCGCGATTTTCTGAAGTCCAGTCAAACCGACTTGAAACCACTGCGTTCGCCGCAGTTTGTCTGTCGTGTTTTTCATTCATCAAGGAGAGTCGTTATGGCGAAAATATTCGTTCGCGTAATAGTGGGCGGAGCATTTGCCGGAGCCCTCATGTGGCTGAACCCAACACCGATCGCCGCGCAGCAAACGGCAACGGTGCGCGGGCAGGTCACAGAATCCGGCACGGGCCGAGTACTCCGAGGCGCCGAAGTCTTCGTGTCCGGACGGAGTTCACGAGCCGCGGTGACGGACGCCAACGGCAACTTTACCGTGTCAGTGCCGACCGGCCAGGTCACAATCCGCGTCCGCATGATTGGATTCGGATCTGCAGGCGCGACGTTCACCGCGACAGCCGGACAAACGGCCAGTCAAGACTTTGCACTGGCTCGGTCAGCTATTGCACTCGATGAAATCGTCGTCACGGGCCAAGGCCGTGAGGTGGAGCAGCGCAAGCTCGCCGCACCCGTGGCGGTGATCAACGCTGCAGAGATCGAAAACGTGGCCGTGCAAGACGTAGCCCAGCTTCTGCAGGGACGTGTGGCGGGTGGGACGGTCAATGCGACGTCCGCGCAGGCCGGAACGTCGTCGTTGATCAATTTCCGCGGTGTGTCGAGTGTATTCGGCAGCCAAACACCCGTGATTTACGTCGATGGTATTCGCGTCGATAATGCGTCCTCCACCGCCAGTGGTACCGGCGGCGAGCAATCGTCGGCCTTGGCTGACATTCTGATCTCCGACATTGAGCGTATTGAGATTACAAAGGGTGGGGCAGCAAGCACGCTGTACGGCTCCGACGCAGCGGCCGGCGTCATTCAGATCTTCACGAAAAAGGGAGAACCGGGGGCGCCAAAGGTCAAGTTCCGCATGGAACAGGGATTCGACACCCCAGACCTCAAGTACATGTTCGACACCGGTCTGATCTATCCAGACGGAGACGCCAACGGTTTCGATCCAGATTTTCTTCAGAGGAACTATTTCCAAACCGGTCACTTTCAGAACTACTACCTGAATCTCACCGGGGGTCGAGAAGACATGACGTACACGGTCAGCGGCCGTATTCAGGAAGCTGCCGGCGTGCAGCCAAAGAACAACAATGAGGTGTTCAATCTTCGTGGCGCCATGCAAGCCGACATCAGCGAGAAAGTCGCCATCAACTTTACGGCGAACTACACACGCACCAGGTTCGGTAGGTTGTACAACGGCGCGGCTATCGCCGACCCACTCACCAGCTTCGAAGTTGGCGATGTCTTCTTCTTCACCGGTGAAGACAATTTTGATGACGCGCTCACGAGATTCATTACACCAGAGATCAACGAAACCGTCAACCGGTTTTGGTTCAGCTCGGGTTTCAACTATCGCGCGTCGGAAATTTTCTCCGGACGCGGAACGGTGGGGCTTGACTACCGTACGAATCAACAGCGCGAATTTGCGCCCATCGGCGCCGTATTTATCAACGGCGGTGCCGGGCGGTTGCAGCGTTTCCAACGCGACTTCTCAGTCGCGAGTGCCAACGTGTCGGGCACATTGAGCTGGCCGAATGAGGGATTCTTCCAATCCAACTTCACCGTTGGCGCACAGGGATTCCGTGAAGACCTGTCCACGACAAACGTGATCGGCCAGTCGTTTGCCCTTCCGGGAGCACCGGATTTTGACGAGGCGGCAACGGTGACCGCGGTGGAAGGAAACACGGAGATTTTCAACGGTGGTGTGTATTTCCAGGAAGAAATCGAACTCGGGGATCGTCTGTTCCTCAACGGCGGTCTTCGGATAGACGCGAACTCGGCGTTTGGTGACGAAGTCAGCCTGCGGGGATACCCCAAGTTGGGCGCAGCATACATCGTGTCCGATGAAGCATTCTTTCAAAACACACTCGGTGCGTTCGTCAATGACTTGAAATTCCGCGTCGCATTCGGCAAGGCAGGGAAATTTCCCACGCCGTTCCTGCGCGATCGTTCGTTCGCAGCGACACAGTTCCGCGGAGAGAGCGCCGCCACGTTTAACAACCCGGGCAATGCAGATCTCGCACCTGAGATCACGGAGACCATCGAAGCCGGGTTTGACATGGCAATCTTGGACAACCGCGTTGGCGTTGGTTTCACATACTTTGATGCGCAAACGAAGGATGCATTGTTCTTCGTTCCCGAACAGCCGCTCACCGGACTCGGCACCCAGTTGCGCAACGTTGGTGAGATTCAGAACTCGGGGATCGAACTCGATGCGTCGATCCAGGTCCTCAATTCTGATAATCTGCAATGGAATATTGGCTTGACGTACCATGCCGTGAAGAACCGCGTGACGTCCCTCGGCGGTGAAGCACCCTTCAACATCACGGGTCAGCAACGGGTTGATGAAGGATTGGCAGTGGGTGCGTGGAGAGTTACAACCCCCATCGACACCAACAACGACGGGCTCTTCGATGGCAGCGAGCGTCGACTTACCGGTGGTCAGCCAACACCGACCAAATCCGGCAGCTTTTCGACGAACGTTCGTATCGCGAACGCGCTCATGATTTCAGCCAGCGCAGACTG
>JAZDDC010000313.1:0-2386 GCA_036679565.1 Gemmatimonadota bacterium | reverse complement strand
GTTTCTTCGTGCGATCCCCCTCTTACGCGTCGGTACCGGGTCGGTGGCGCAAAACGACGCGGGTGAGCGTGTCACCCGCGAGGAAGAGAGCAGTGCCGAACGCCGCCAAGTTACGATCCTCTTTTGCGATGTAGTCGGATCTACCGAACTTGCGAGCCGCTTGGACCCTGAGGAATTGGCTGCCGTCATGGCTGTCTACCAGGACCGGTGTAAGCATGTGGTGGACCGATGGGATGGCCACCTGGCCGAATTTCTTGGCGATGGTGCGGTGATCTACTTTGGTTGGCCAAAAGCCCACGAAGATGACGCGGAGCGCGCCGTGTATGCCGCGCTTGACCTGGTCGAGGACCTGCCCGCCGGAGACGGTGTCTTGCTCTCAGCACGGGCGGGGATTGCCACCGGACTCGTGCTGGTTGGTGAAATCAGGAGTGCGGGTTTGACTCAGCGTGATGGTGTTGTAGGCAAGACCCCCAATCTTGCTGCGCGTGTGCAAGCCCTGACCCTGCCAGGTACCGTGGCAATCACATCGCATACGCGGCGGTTGGTGGGCCACCGGTTTGACCTCGAGCATCGGGGTGCGCATGTCATGAAGGGACTGACCAAACCCGCCGATGTGTGGGTCGTCAGGAGCGTGCTTGCGAATAAGAGCCGGTTCGAGGCAAGGGCCGGCAGTCGTGTTGTACCGCTCGTGGGGCGCCGGCAGGAACTTACGAGATTGGTCAGCATGTGGGCGGAATGTACGACGGGCGCTGGGGCGACGGTTCTGGTTTCCGGGGAGGCCGGCATTGGTAAATCAAGACTGCTTCAGGCCCTCGCCGAAGAGACCGAGAGCATTTCGCATTATCATCTCACACTTCAATGTTCGCCACATCACGCGAACACTCCGCTGCGCCCATTCATTGAATGGCTCAACGAGTCAGCTGGCATAACAAGCGACCTCGATCCTGAAATGCGGTTGGACAAGATCAACGCCTATGTGCAACGTGTGGGTTGCGATCCGAAGGAAACGGTGCCTCTTGTCGCCGCATTGCTGTCCGTTCCGCTCGGTACTCGGTTTGCGCCGCTCAACGTCAGCCCCCAATTGCAGCGCGACCGTACGATTCAGTTTCTCATCGACCTTGTCCACCAACTTGCGGATGTTCGTCCGACGTTAGTGGTGGTGGAAGATCTTCATTGGGCCGACCCGACTACACTCGAGCTTTTGACACGTCTGATTGACCACATGAAGTCACTGTCAGGGTTGTTGGTGCTCACGAGTCGACCGGAATTCGAATCACCATTCGACCACGGTACGGTTCAATCGATCGATTTGGGCCGTCTCGAGTCGTCGTCAACCGTCGAAATGGTCGAGCATCTCACTGGCCAAAAAGTGATTCGTAGTTCGATTCGCGATTCCATCCTTTCATTTGCCGACGGGATTCCGCTGTTCGTCGAAGAACTTACGCGCGCGCTACGCGTGTCGGGGAGTTTTCGTAGCGTGGGGAGTGGCAGCTACCCGGCTGAAACCAGCGATTCCGACCTCGCCATTCCAGGGACGTTGCACGAGTTATTGCTCTCCCAACTGGATAGCATTCCTGCGGGCAAGTTAGTTGCACAAGTGGCAGCCACCGTGGGTCGGTCGTTTTCGTTGAGCCTACTTCGGGACATCCTCCCTTCCCATCCGCAACTCACGCAAAACCTGCACCAACTTTGTGAAGCCGGTATCCTCGAACCGGAACGGGAAAACAACGAAGACACGGTTTACGGCTTTCGGCACGCCCTCCTTCGCGAGACAGCGTATCAATCTCAACTCAAAACCAGAAGACGAGAAGTACACGTGCGTGTCGCTGATGCTTTGGAAAGGAATTACCCCAATCTGAAGGAGAGCGAGCCTGAGGTTTTGGCGCACCACAATGCGGAAGGTGGCCGTGCACATCCGGCGGCTGAGTACCTGTTGTCGGCGGGCCGAAAGGCCATTCAAGCCTGTGCAACGCAGGAGGCAGTTACCCACTTATCCAGAGGACTACATCTCATCAAGGACTTGCCGGGTTCGGGTGAGCGGGACCGAACGGAACTCCGACTCCAGGCTGTCCTGGGCACCAGTTACATGCAGGCAAAGGGGTGGGCGGCTTCCGAAGTGGAGGTCGCGTATGGAGCGGCCGGTGACCTGAGTCACGCGGCAGAAACGACGGCCGAGGAAATCTGGATCCTCTGGGGCATCTGGGTCTACCACCAAGTCCGTGGTCGCATTGATGACGCGATTCACGCGGGCCAACGCATTCGAGTCCTCGCGGATCGCGAACAAGATGAGGGTTTGGGGCTCGTGGCGGACATGGTATCACTCCAAATGTTTCTGTATGCTGGGCGTTTTCCCGAATCATACAAACATTGTGAATCGTTCACTCGT
>JAZDDC010000312.1:0-4811 GCA_036679565.1 Gemmatimonadota bacterium | reverse complement strand
GTGGTGTGCTCGCAGCGACGGAACGAATCAAGAACCACGCGGCATCCTGTTCGGGATGTCCGAAATGTGTACTGGGAGGAGGGTGGTAGCCATGGATGCGTTCGTTTTGCTGACATTGATCAGCGTTATCGGCGCCGCGGCCTTGTTTCTCGCGCTCGCTGTTTACCTCAGACTCATCGTCCGGGAGTTGCAGGCGATCGGAGGCACGCCGACGAGTTTCTTGGCGAAGATCCGGTTCGGCCTCCGCGCCATCGAAACTGCGACTGTCTTTTGCACCAGCGGTGTTTGTGATCTGGTGGATCGGATTGATCGTTACGCTCGTGGTGTTCGTCCCATTGGCGGTGGCCCAGTTGCATCGGACCTGGTACGCTGCACGGGGGATACAGATCAACGCGCGTGACGCGCTGGCCGCCGCCGGGGGCATTGCTGGCAACACCGTGCACGTGCGCGCTCTGGACGACACGATTTCTGTTGCCGTCCAGATTCTTGACGTAGCCGGGAAGGTTGACGAGAAACTCAAGACAACGGCCGACGTGTTGGCGTCGCGCGCCGGATAGGGAGAAACGATGTTGCTGATACTCACGCTCGTTACGGTTGCGCTCGTTGTCGTCGCGCTGGCTGGCTATCTCATTGCCATCGCCGTTGCGCTTCGCAGCGCACGCAACAGTGTGGCTGCCATCGCGGACGGTTTGGAAGCAGTGCAAGGTCATACGCAACCATTGCCCGAGAAGCTTACGACGATCAATGGTGCCTTAACGCAGCTGCTCGGCGGTTTGCGGTCGGCCGATGGCCACCTGACTCGTGCAGCTACCGTCTTCAAGTTGATCTAGGAATCGAGGACACCCTATGTGTTTCAAGAATCTGCCCATTGAGTTCGATCAGGCCGGTAAGCCGTTCCTCCGCGGCGGGATTGCCAATCCGTACGAACCGAGTGGTGACGGTCCGGTTGGCGTACCAAAGCAACTCTCACAACAACAGATTGAAGAGCTGCTCCGAAAAAACGGGCACATCAAATCGGTCGATTTCGATCCCGTCACGCGGGTAGCCGGTGCCCTGGCGTTTCACTCGGTTACCGATCTAAAAGAACGGAAGGTCATCGAAGCTCGTTCGGTGGCCACCCTGTTTCGCGGCTACGAGGTCATCATGGTGGGGCGCGACCCGCGCGACGCGATCTACATCACCAGCCGTGCCTGTGGTGTGTGTGGCGGAGTGCACGCCGCTACGGCGGCGATGGCGATCGAGATGGCAATCGATTGTCGACCGCCCCGACTAGGGATTCTAATACGCAACCTGGCTCTTGCGCTCGAGTTTCTTTACGATCACCCGCTTCATCTCTTTCTGCTTGCTGGACCGGATTACTCCGAGACGATTGTCTCTCAGGTAACCCCGTCGCTGATGGAGCGGGCCAAGACGACGGAAGCTCCAAACGCGGCCGTTCACGGGTATCGCACGATCGGCGAGATGATGGTGGATCTGAACCCATTGAGCGGAAAGCTCTACCTCGAGGCGCTGCACATGACGCGCGTGGCCCGGGAGGCATATGTGCTCATCTGCGGTAAATATCCCCATCCACAGACGATGGTGCCGGGCGGAATGAGTTCGACCCTCAATCTCTCGGTCATGAACGAAATGCTTACACGGTTGACCCAGTTCTTCGACTATTCGAAGAGGGTCGCGGTCTTTTGGGACGACCTCACTGAGTTTTTCTACGACGCCAATCCTCAGTACCGGAAAGTGGGCGCCCGGCGCGCAAGCATGATTGACACCGGGATATTTGACGACCCGGATGCCTACGACGCCACGTATCGAAACGCACCGGAATGGGGAGAACGGCGGTGGGCTACCCCGGGCGCGATCGTAGACGGAGAACTGGTGACCACCAACCTGCACCACATCAACCTGGGGCTCGAAGAGTTTGTCGAGCACTCATACTACGAAGAGTGGACCGGCAACGGCGACCAGCAGCATTTCCCGACTGACGCTTCCGGAAGCCCGTTGTCTCCTTACCACCCGTGGAACAAAATCACCAAGCCACGGCCCGAGGGACAAAACTGGAAAGAGAAGTACACGTGGGACACCGCACCACGTTGGGATCGCAACGCCATGGAGGCGGGGGCATATGCTCGTCTGTGGTCCACGGCGGCGGCGCAGAAACATCCGGACAGTGCATTCATCGAGGCTACTGGAAAGTCACTCAAGCTGCGCATTCCCAAGGGCGCCTTGCCCGAAATGGACCTGGAATGGCACATTCCCAAGGATTGGAACGCATTCGAGCGCAACCGTGCGCGAGCGTATTGCATCGGTTTTACCGCCATGGTAGCAATGGAGAACTGGATGGCGGCCATGGAATGCGTGAAGAACGGTGACACCAAAGTCAGTACAAAATTCGAAATTCCAAAGAGGGGCGAACAGATGGGCGTCGGATTCTGGGGAGCCGGCCGTGGGTATCTCACCCACCACTTGGTGATGGATCGTGGAGCGGTATCCAACTATCAAATCCTGACACCCTCCACCTGGAATGCATCACCAACAGATCGGTGGGGCCAACCGGGCCCGTACGAGGAGGCGGTGCTGAACACACCGTTGCTGGAGGAATTCGACGACCCAAAGGCGTTCAAGGGCATCGATATCCTCCGCGCAATCCGCAGCTTTGATCCGTGCATGCCGTGCACTACGCACATCTATTCCGGTGACAACGTGATCACGCGCGAGGTCAACACGTGCGCTTGCGGATTGGATGACTGACCAGATCACACGCCGGGTGTTGATTGGTGGCATTGGGTACCGGGACCTCAGGGATTACTCGGTTGGCGTGGTGGCAACGGACCACCTCGGCTTACGTGATTGGCCACCGGGTGTTGAGGTGGACGACCTGAGTTTTAATCCTGTCGCCGTATCACAGCGCCTCGAGGACGTGTCGGCCGCCAATCCCATCGACTGCCTGATTGTGGTCGCGGCGGTGGCGCGTGCCCGACGGCCCGGCACGGTCACGGCCTATCGGTGGGACGGGGTGTTGCCGGACGCCGAAGCAATCCAGTCCGCGGTGGCCGAAGCAGTGACAGGTGTGATTGCCCTGGACAATACGCTGGTGGTCGTCCGGCAGTTTGGTGGACTCCCGGAGATGGTGATCGTGGTTGAAATCGAACCGGCGATTGAGGAGTTTGGTGAAGCGTTTTCGGACGATGTTCAGGCAAGCTTTGATGGCCTGTGTGATCTCGTTGCCGAGTTGGCCACCCAACCGGTGGCCGCTGCACGCTTGGATTGCCTGCCCTTGGGAGGTACGTCCGTGACAGGGACGCGGACCGAATGACGCATCCGGACGAAGATCTGCTCGAAGTCGCCGAGCGGCTGATCGCCGAACTCGAGGCGCATTCTGACCCGGCCGTAGGAGAAAAGTTACAAACGCTGCTCGCGGCGATCGACACCGTACATCGGACGGGGCTCACGAGACTCATGGCCGCCATTCACGGCTTGGGTGGCGAAGCACTCGTGAACCGACTGGTGGGTGACCCCGCCGTGCGTCTGTTGCTCATGTCGTACGATTTGGTAGCCGTGGATCGGCGCATCCAGACGGAGGAAGCCGCGGACGCGGTGCGCGGTCATCTTCATGCCCATGGAGTCGATATTGAAATCACGGAGGTTGTGGGCGGCGTCGTCTACGCAAGGCTGCATGTGCAACCGGACAGGACACCAAACCTTGACGATGCCAAACGCGATCTCCAAGCCGCGCTCAAAGAAGGGCTGCTCGGTTTTCAACAACTCGTGATCCGCAATCGTGAAACCGCGCCTTCCGGATTGGTTCAGCTTGGGATTAATCGCGGGCGCCAGCCGGTCTATGTCACGGTGAGTGTCAGGGAGGATGTCGTCGCCGGCCAACTCGTACCGGTTGAAGCCGAGGGACAATCAGTCTTGCTCGTCGAGGTGGAGGACGAGGTGTACGCGGTAAAAAACCGCTGCGGGGACAGCCCACTCCCGCTGCAGCACAGCGAACTCGACGGTGCCGAACTGAAATGTTCCTGGCATGGTTGCCGTTACGATGTTCGCACAGGTGAACGCCTGGGCGGTTTGGGTGACCGGCTTCAGATTTTTCCGGTACGTGTTGAGCGGGGAAAGGTGCAGATTGCCATCGGGACTGAAGCAGTCCCCAAGGCGCCTGCATGACCCCCCGCACATTGGTGGCCGGATTCGGAAACGTCCTGCGGGGGGACGACGGGTTTGGTGTCAAGGTGATCCAGACGATGGAAAGTGAACAGAGTATGGACCCAGCAGTCTCCCTGTTGGAGGTTGGAACCGGCGGGATCGGTCTCGTTCAAGCCCTTTTTGACGGATACGATTTACTGATAGTCGTCGATGCCATGGCCCGTGGTGATGTCCCGGGCACCATATCGGTGCTCGCGGTCGAAACAGTGAACGAGGCACGCGAGGTCGATCTACATTTGGCGACGCCGTCCCAGGCACTTCCGCTGGCCCAGTCGCTTGGCGCACTTCCCGAGCGGGTATTCCTGGTAGGCTGTGAGGCGGTGGATGTGGACGAGTTGACGATGGACCTTTCGCCGGCGGTGGCGGATGCGGTGCCGCTGGCGGTTGTGGAGATACATCGCCTGGTTGAAAACGCGGAGCGGTTTGTCCGATCGGATACGGCATCGTGATTGACCGACCCGGCGGATCCATCGCGCGTCAGGACGAGATCCTGGAACTGCTCTATTGGCTTGAGGGCGAGGGGTTTGAGGACGATACCAGCCTGGCGCGGTTGGCCCGGTTCCTTACGTATCGACAGGAACTCGTGGAAGACACCGTCAACTATTTGATCG
>JAZDDC010000311.1:0-18523 GCA_036679565.1 Gemmatimonadota bacterium | reverse complement strand
CGCGAAGGAGAAGAACTCATGCCGTTTGCCGCGACCCGCGAACAGGACGTGGTTGTGATCTCGGTGGAAGGTCAGCTAATCGTGGCCAATCGCCAAGAACTGAAGCAACAGGTGCTGGAAACTCTGGATTCTGGCGACCGGAAGTTCGTCATCGATTTCAGCGAAACCGGTTATATCGACTCGTCGGGCCTTGGCGTCTTGGTCTCCGTTTCTAAGAAAATCCGTGAAGCCGGTGGCGAGTTGCGTCTGTCCGGCCTCAACGAGGATCTTCGGATGCTGTTCGAACTGACGAAGTTGGACACACTGTTTAGCATTTCAGACACTAAGTCAGAGGCCATCAGTTCCGTTTGAACACCACACCACCAGGTTTGTCAGTACGCAGGCTTGGTCAATCGGCGGATACTGGCCGTGCCGGTCTTGGCGGCATCGCCTTGCGTGTGCCGAGCGACTTCGATTTCATCGAGCAAGTGACAGAGTTGGTTGCAGGACATTGTCTTGAGTGCGGTGTCTCTCCGCGGGCCGCACGTTTCGGTTTGCGTGTGGCGTTGACGGAAGCGTTGTCCAATGCGATGGAGTATGGAAACGGCATGGACGCCGCGAAGTTGGTAGACGTGACGACCCACGTGTACAAGGACCGCATTCAAATCCAGGTGCAGGACCAAGGCGTCGGGTTTGACCCGGACGTCGTCCCCGATCCCACTCATGCTACGAATCTCGAGCATCCGGGTGGCCGAGGCTTGTTCCTCATTCGCCAATTGGTGGACGAGGTGACATTCAACGATCGTGGAAACGCTATCTGTATGATCTGGCGCTGCGACTAGATCGACTCGATGACATCGTTGCGGCGCTTGACGCGCTGCTAGGTAGGGACGTCAGGCTCTGGCGTGTCCGTCGTGAGTCACTGGAACTCGTCGCCGGAACGAAGATCGTCGATCCCAAACTCACCAAAAAAGCCGACGGCACACTCGAACGTGTCGGCGCTCAAGGTATGTTCGGTCCGGTTCCCGGATCCGAGGGGTACTATTTCGAGTGCGGCGAAGACACCATCGACAAAGCTGCGTTGGGCGAACTGCTCGGCCGTATCCTCGCGGTGGAGCGGGACACCCTAGGGGTTGCGGAGGAATTGTCGGCGCGGTACGAGGAAATCGATCTCCTCTACACCATAAGTGATATCCTCGGCCGAACAATCGGTCTCGAAGAGGCTGCTGAAGTCATCGTGCGAGAGGTCTCGAGTGTGGTGGGTGCCAGACGGGCGTCGATCTTCGTGTACGATGACGCGGATCGGGTGTTGCGTCCCGTCGCGGGTTGGGGATTGGACGTGCGTGAGTTTGGTCCCATACCGGTAAAACATCCGCAATCGATTGCCGCGCGCGTCTTCCGCGAAAATATCTCCGTCGCCGGGAACGCATCCGAGTTGGATCCCGACCGGGAGTCGTCAAGCCGGCAACCGTACAAGGGTGATTCCTTTTTGTCGGCGGCCATTACGTACCCGGATCCGAACGGTGTTTCGCGTCCGGTGGGTGTGATCAACTTGACTGATCGACTCGGCGCCGATGCGTTTTCGAGCGGACACCGGAAACTTGTTGCGGCTATTGCGCATCAGATTGGTGCGGCGATCGAGAACGCGCGTTTGGTTGTATTGGATCGCCAACGGCAAAAGGCCCGACGCGATCTTGAATTGGCACACGATCTTCAACTCCGGCTCCTGCCATCGCCACGTCTCATAGGCGATCCATCGGAAGTGTCGGCGCGCTGCAGCCCCGGCGAACTCGTGGGTGGCGACTTTTACCAATTTGTTCCTCTGCCCAATTCGCGCATCGGTGTTATGCTCGGGGATGTCTCCACACACGGGCTACCGGCCGCCCTCATCATGGCGCTGGTGCTTTCGGCGGCCGGTATTCATGCGGCGGCGTCCCAATCGCCGGAAGAAGCGTTGCAACGGTTGCTCGTGTCGGTCAAATCGGAGCTGACCACCACCGAGATGTTCCTCTCGCTTTTTTATGGGATCGTGGACCGCAAGGGTGGGATGTTGCGGTACGCCAACGCGGGACACCCACATGCGTTTGTGCTGCCACGGAGCGGTCCGGCAATCCGGTTGCGTGCCACGGTTCCACCACTCGGGCTGGCAGAGGCCGACGATATCGTTGGTGGCGACCTAAAGCTCAATCGTGACGGGGGACTCTTGTTGGTCTTCTCCGACGGTTTGGCCGACGCACGTGACGCATCTGGCGACATGTTCACCGAAGACCGCGTGGTGGAGTTGGTTCGTTCGCTCTATGACGAACCAGCCGAAGACATTGTGGATCGTGTTTTCGCGGACATCGGCGGATTTGCAGCTTCGGCCGTTGACGATCAGACGATGCTCGTCCTACGTATCTAGTTTTGTCTCCACCATGTCGCGCCGGTTAGGCCAACACTTTCTCAAGGATCCCCGGATCCTGGATCGCATCGTCGCGGCCATATCCCCCCAACCATCCGACATCGTTGTGGAGATTGGGCCCGGTGAGGGCACACTGACGGCGCGATTGTCATCGTGTGTCGGGTCGGTCGTTGCAATAGAGAAAGATGTGGCACTCGCGCGCAACCTCTCGGGCCGCGGTGAATTCTCCAATCTCCGAGTCATTGAGGGTGACGCCTTGAAGACCGATTGGCAGGAGCTGGCAACAGAATCGGCGGGCATCTTCAAAGTCATCGGAAACGTGCCGTACTATATTTCTACGCCTCTGATTCATCAGGCTTTGTCATATCGGAACGCTGTGGTCGTGGTTTTCTTGTTGCAAAGTGAGGTGGGCGAGAGAATTTGTGCAACGCCGGGCGGGAAGACGTACGGTGGCCTCTCCGTTGGAGTGCAATCTTTCGCGACACCTGAGCGTCTTTTCCGCGTGCCGGCAGGTGCATTCAAACCAAGGCCGACCGTCGACTCCGTGGTGGTTCGACTGACCCCGCGGGTTGCACCGTTAGTTGGCTTCGCCAAGCGCGACGCGTTTCGAGCCTTTGTTACGTCGCTATTTGGACAGCGGCGCAAGCGCATGGTTCGGTGTCTACGTAACGCTCAGCACATGGACGCGGCCACGGCGGAAGTGGCGCTTGAGGCCGCAGGCGCCGATCCCGATGCGCGACCGGAAACGTTGTCGCCAGAGGTATTTGCGGACCTGTTCAATGTCGTATCGCGTTGACTGGTTGGACCGCAGTCATGTAAATTGTGAAAAATTTCACAATGTCCATGCGCAAGATAGCCGACTCGACAGTTCGCAGACTTTCTCTTTATCTCCGGTTCCTTGAGGACTTCGAAGGCCAGGGCATTGCTACGGTAAGTTCCGATTTGCTTGCCACCCGTGGCGGCACGACCTCCGCACAGGTCCGTAAGGATCTTTCTTTTTTCGGTTCCTTTGGAAAACGCGGGCTTGGTTATGCCGTCCCAGAGCTTGCCGTAAAGTTGCGCGACATTTTGGGTCTGGACCGGGAATATCTCGTGACGGTCATCGGGGCGGGGAATATCGGGGAAGCCCTCGTGCGTTTTAAGGGGTTTGAGAAACGTGGTTTTAATGTCATTTCCATTTACGATGATGACGAAACGAAGATCGGTCAGATACGAGGCAATCTTACCGTTCGCAACCACACGTTACTGGAGCAAGACCTTCACGACAGACCGGTGGATATCGCGATTATCGTGACGCCCTGGACCGCCGCGCAGGAATTGGCCGACCGACTCGTGGCCGCGGGTGTGCGAGCTATTTTGAACTTTGCACCCGTCCAACTCAAGACAGGCGATGACGTCTTGGTGAAAAATGTAAACCTGGCCCTGGAACTCGAAGCGTTGAGTTACGGATTGAGGAATAGCTAGATTCGAATATGCTTCCTGTTGACGTAGCATCCGAAGTCGGTCCGCTACGATCGGTCCTGATCCATACGCCGGGCAACGAGATTCTCGCTGTAACACCGGGCACGCGGGAAGATTACCTCTACGATGACATAATCGACCTCGAATCGGCGCGTGCTGAGCACGAGGTGCTCGCGGCGTTGATTCGGCTCTATGCCGATGTTTTCGAGGTGCGCGATCTGTTGCGCGAGGTGTTGCACCACAAGGACGCCCGTCGCTTAGTTGTCGCCGGTGCACCGGATTACGTATCAACTGATACACTGACTCAACGCATGATGGACATGTCCGTCGATGACATGTTGACGATGTTGATCGAGGGAGAAGCCGAGGATCTCGGTCCCATCGCTACGGCGTTGAATGAGAAGAGAGTCTCGTTCCCCCCCCTGCCCAACCTCTTTTTCACCAGGGATATTGGCATCGTGGTAGGCCATGACGTAGTTATCGGGGCAATGCGGTACGAGGCTCGCTGGAGCGAAGAGCTTTTGATGAAGGCCCTGTTCACGCACCATCCGGTTCTGAGTAATCGGTGCATTCTGTATGATGGTTCGGCCGAGCGCCGTCTCGATCGCTCCCTCGAAGGCGGGGATGTCCACCCAGTGAGAGAGGATCTGTTGATCGTTGGATTCAGCGACCGCTCGAGTGCCGTTGGTTTGGATACCTTATGCGACGTGTTCTTTGAACACAGCACGGTAACGGACGTGATTGTTGTTGTGATGCCGGGTCAGGCGACCGCCATACACCTCGACATGCTTTTTACTCAGGTTGATCACGGTATATGCGTGGTCTCGCCACCGCATTTCATTGGACCCGGGCGACTTCCGGTGTTGCATCGTCGCAAGGGAGTTCACACTGTCACCGAACACAACGATTTCTTTGCGGCGCTCAACAGCGTGGACTTTGCGCTCGATCCGATCCTGTGTGGCGGTTCGCAACGTGTACACCAAGAAAGAGAGCAATGGGCATCGGGTTGTAATCTGTTAACCCTCCGGCCCGGTGTTGCACTTGCCTATCGTCGCAACGACGCCACGCTGAACGAGTTTGACCAGGCTGGATTCGACATTGTCGATGCCGAGTCTGTCTTGGCCGTAGCGAAAGACCGCAAGGGACATATCCCGCAACGGAAGACCATCATAACAATTCGTGGTTCGGAGCTGGTCCGCGGTGGTGGAGGCCCTCGTTGCATGACGTTACCGCTCAGGAGGGATAGGGTTTGAAGCCAACCGGTGTGCAAGTTCGGCCCGATGGCACACTCGTGAATCGCGCGCTCGAACTGTTGGAGCGGGAGCCAACCGATAGCGTGTCTATTACGTCGGACATCCTTGGGATCCGACGTGCTCCGAAGGTCGTTTGCGAGCGTCTTGTCACGGCCCTGCTCGGTGCAGACCCACGTATCCGGCGTCTTCCGAACGGTAAATGGCACCGTGTGGCGACGGCAGGCCGTTCGCCTACGATATCCGACTGCACGTTTGCGGTGGTGGATGTCGAGACGACCGGTTCGCGAGCGACCGGTGGCGACATGATCACCGAGATTGCCATCGTTCTGGTGCATGATGGTGACGTGAAGGTCGCGCTCGACACGTTGGTAAATCCGGAGCGGCCGATACCGGCAATCGCAACACGTGTCACAAGCATCACACAACATGACGTGCGTAACAAACCGATTTTCGATGAGGTCGCAGATGACGTCATGGCTGCGTTGGCCGGACGCATTTTCGTTGCGCACAACGTACGGTTCGATTGGAGTTTTGTATCGAAGAGTATTCGCCGCTCACGAGACGTGGTTTTGGATGGTCCCCAGTTGTGTACCGTTCGGTTGGCTCGCCAGTTGATCCCCGGGCTCAAATACCGCAATCTTGATAGCTTGTCGCAGTATTTTGGTATCGAAATAGAACGGCGCCATCGCGCCGGGGACGATGCAAAGGCAACCGCTCATCTGCTGCTGCGGTTGCTCGATCTTGCACAGGACAAGGGTGCCACAAACCTCCGAGACCTCGAAACACTCTGCCGCCGAAAAAAGACGCGACGGCGCAAACGGCGCCGCGCTGCACCGACATCCATGGAAGAGATATGAGCCTCGTTGAGACGTTTCAGGTCGGTCAACTCACATGTCATGCGTTGGATGCCGGCGGCCAACGCCTGGACGGCGGCGCAATGTTCGGTGTGGTGCCGAAACCGCTTTGGGAACGAAAGATTCCCGCGGATGATCGCAACCGGATTCCGCTCCTGATGCGATGTCTGCTGATCGAACATGCTGAGGGCCCCATCCTGATTGACACGGGTGCCGGTAACAAGGAGAACGAAAAGTTCGTCGATATCTACGGACTCGACAACAAGGGGAAGCACGGTCGGACTCGGTTAGAAGACGCGTTGGGCGAGTTGAGTGTTCAACCACGTGACGTACGTTGGGTCATAAACACACATTTGCATTTTGACCACGCTGGCGGAAATACATACGTCGAAGCTCCGGACGCGCCACCCCGTGTTGCGTTTCCAAATGCGACGTACGTTGTGCAGCGCCAAGAGCTAGAATTCGGCGCTCAACGAAACGAACGAATCGCAGCGAGCTATCTTCCAAAGAACTATCAACCCGTCATGGACGCCGGAGTTTGGCAGTTCATGGATGGCCCCGGCGAGATATTGCCCGGTATAACGGCAATACACACCCCCGGCCACACGCCACATCATCAATCCATTCTCATTGAAGACAGTGGCGAAAAATCGTGCTTTCTCGGCGATGTGGTGCCGACGGCGGCTCACTTGCCCTTGCCGTGGATTATGGGGTATGACGTTGAGCCGTTGGTAACGCTGGAGTCAAAACGCTCGTTGTTGGCAACGGCGTGTGAGGAAAAGTGGTTGCTCATCTTTGAGCACGATGCCGAGCATGGAATGGGGCGGATCGTGGCTGATGGAAGGAAGTACAGGTTGACCAGTCCTTAATCAACTGTCCAGTTGACACCTCCCAGTGCCTCCCCTAACTTTTACGTCCTGAAAATCGAACAAGTAAGCGTCATAGCTATGCGTTTCACCCTCTGGCCGCCGCCTCTGCGGACGCGCTTACGGGGTTTCTATTGAAGTGAAGGACAGGTGCATGTCCTTTGCATGCAACGGATTCCTGGGTGTGGAGTCCGTTTTTTGTTCACCCAGAAACGGAGGAAAGAGCGTCACTGCCTAAATACGACAATAGGCCGCCCCAGCGAGATCGGACGCGAATAAACGAGCAGATTCGGATCAGTCCTGTGCGGGCAATCGCAGATGACGGCGAACAGCTTGGTGTTATTCCGATAGACGAAGCACTGCGCGCGGCCCAGGAGCGAGGCATGGATCTAGTCGAGGTAGCGGCGGATGCAAGGCCACCGGTAGTCAAAATCATGGACTACGGGAAGTACCGGTTCCAACAGGCCAAGGCGGCGCGGGCGGCCAAGAAAAAGCAGCATGTGATTCACCTGAAAGAGGTGAAGTTCAGACCGGGGATAAGCACCCACGACTTTGACTTCAAAACCCGACACGCTCGGGACTTTTTGGCCGAAGGGAACAAGGTCAAGATGACCATGATGTTCAGGGGCCGTCAGATTACCCATCCCGAACTCGGTCGCGAAGTGCTGCAACGAGCGTTTGCGGTGGTGGAAGATCTTGCAAAAATCGAGATGGAGCCAAAGCTCGAAGGTCGCAATATGACGATGGTGGTGGCACCGAAGTAACGGCGTATCAAACAACCAAGACACAGTTAACAACGTCGCTCGTGAATAGTTAGGAACCGCGAACCCTTGTGCGGTTCGTGAACGGCGGGTAGACGACGAAATCTAGGAAATACAGATGCCGAAAATGAAAAGTTCGAGAGCGGCTCGCAAGCGATTCAAGGTGACGGGGTCAGGGAAAGTGGTCCGTCGCCGTGGATTCAAGAGCCACATTTTGACAAAGAAGCACCCGAAGCGAAAGCGGCGTTTGCGTCAACCTACACTCGTCTGTGGCGAGATAGCGAAACGCGTGCGACAACTGATTCTACAATAGTGAGGACACAATGCCGCGCGTAAAAAATAACGTCGCTCGAAACAAACGTAAAAAGAAAATAATGCGTGCCGCCAAGGGTGGAGTGGGCGGACGCAGCAAGTTATACAAAACAGCAAAGGAAAACGTCGAACGCGGAATGGCGTATGCCTACCGGGACCGGCGCAATCGAAAACGTGATTTTCGGCGTCTTTGGATCGTGCGAATCAACGCCGCCGCCCGGCTACACGACCTCACCTACAGCCAGTTTGTGGCGGGTCTCAAACGGTCCGGAGTGGAGATCAACCGGAAATTTTTGGCGGATCTTGCTGTGCGCGATCCGTCGGCGTTTGGCGCACTGGCCGTCGTCGCAAAGACCGACGCATAAACGCGGCTTCACCACATAGACGGCGGGGCACAACGGCGCCCCGCCTCGACAACTCCCTCACCAGTCAGAAAAAGAGCGTATGTCGAAACCGTCTGCTCGCGACGAACTCGAGGCGGTCGCCGCAACGCTGACCGAAATTCCTCACGCCGACCCCAATCGTCTTTCCGAAATTCGTATCGACGTCTTGGGCCGAAAGGCGGGTCGTCTGTCCGGGTTGTTACGATCGCTCGGTACTCTAGCCCCGGACGAACGGAGGGAACTTGGCCGCCAGGCGAACGACCTCAAGAAGCAAGTGGAGGAAGCACTCGATCGGCGGCAGGCGCAGATGGACGTTGCCGAAACTACATCGGCGCAAGACCTGACCATGCCCGGCCGCACACGGTGGCGTGGTACGATTCATCCGGTCAACCGAGTTGTCGATGAGATCTGTGATATTTTCAAGGAATTGGGTTTCAGTCGGGTTACGGGACCGGAAGCCGAGACGGAAGAATACAATTTCACAAAGTTGAACATTCCGTTGGACCATCCTGCCGTTGACATGCACGACACCTTCTATCTAGCCGACGGCCACCTGCTCCGGACACACACGTCACCCATGCAGGCGCGTATCATGGAACACTACGAACCACCCGTTCGAATCGTGGTACCCGGTGTTGTGTACAGACGGGACGCGTTTGACGCCTCGCACGCGCCGGTCTTTGAACAACTCGAGGGATTGGTTGTCGATGAAGGTGTCACATTCGTTGATTTCAAAGCTGGCATCGATTACTTCGTCAAACACTTCTTCACGAAGGACACCACGGTGCGGTTTCGCCCTTCGTTCTTCCCTTTCACGGAACCGTCGGCGGAAGTGGACGTGCAATGCCAAATGTGTCGCGGTAGTGGGTGTAGCACCTGTAAGGGGACGGGTTTTTTGGAGATCATGGGGGCGGGGATGGTACACCCCGCGGTTTTCGAAAACTGTGGGATAGACCCCGAACGCTACACAGGGTATGCGTTCGGCATGGGTCCACATCGGATCACAATGTTGCGTTATGGCATTCCGGATATTCGGTTGCTGTACGAAAACGATATGCGGTTCCTCGATCAGTATGTGAGTGCCACATGAATGTGTCGCTCGAATGGTTGGGTGTACTCCTCGATACGAAACTCGACGCCGGTCACGTGTCGCACGAGTTGGCCATGCTGGGATCTCCGGTCGAATCGGTGACACGGGCCAATGAGGGGCTGGATGACGTGATCGTGGCCCTCGTCGAACGAGTCGAGCAACATCCCAACGCGGACCGTCTCTCCGTGTGCCAGGTGAACAACGGTTCGGAAGTGTTGGAAGTCGTGTGTGGCGCGCCGAACGTGGCTGCCGGTGTAAGATATCCCTTCGCGCCGATCGGTTCGGTATTGCCGGGTGGTGTAAAGCTCAAACGCTCCAAGATCCGCGGTGTTCAGTCGAACGGCATGTTGTGTTCGGCAAAAGAATTGGAATTGGGTGGTGATGCCGACGGCATTATGCCGTTGGACACCGACGCTGCATTGGGAACAAAGCTGGTTACTGCGCTCGGGATGGATGATGTGTGTCTCGATGTCGAAGTCACACCAAATCGTCCCGATCTTCTTTGTCATCGCGGTGTCGCGCGCGAACTCGGCGCCGTTATCGGTCGTCCCGTGAAGCTCCAGCACATTCCCGGCGGACCCGGCGAGACCAAAACGCTGCAGCGGCATGATCAATCGGGTACCGTCGGTGGGTTAGAAGTCCGTATTGAGGATACCGACGGTTGTTATCGGTTCCTTGCGGCGGTCATTCGCGGAGTGCGTATCGGTCCGTCACCTGATTGGTTGCAACGACGTCTCCAAAGTGTCGGGCAGCGTTGTATTAACAACGTCGTCGATGTGACCAACTATATCATGCGCGAGATGAATCACCCCATGCATGCGTATGACCTGGATCGGTTGGCTGGGCCCACACTCATCGCACGAGCCGCGGCGGGTGGAGAAAAGCTGAATACCCTGGACGGCGTAGAGCGGGCAATGCAATCCGGCATGACGATGATCTGTGATGCAAATGGACCCACAGGGATCGGTGGTGTCATGGGCGGCGCCTCGTCGGAAGTGCGGGTCGATACCACCAACATTGTACTCGAAGCCGCTTTTTTCAATCCAAAACGGATCAGGAAGACTCGGGTGGCGTTGCAGATGAGTACGGACGCTTCGTATCGATTTGAACGCGGGGTCGATATCCAGGGGATGACGGACGCGTTTCATCGTGCGGTAGAGTTGTTGTTAACAACGGCTGGAGGAGAAGAAGCAGACAACCCGGTGGACATCTATCCCAAGCCGGTGCGTATCCCGTCTGTATTCCTACGCCCTGAACAGGTGCAACGTGTGCTCGGCGTGGAAATTGGCCGAGACGAGATCGAAAAGTATCTCACCGCACTTGGCTTTGCAGTGGCGCCCAAAGACGATCGCATCGCGGTGCAACCACCGGGATGGCGGCCGGATGTTACACGCGACGTCGATCTCATTGAGGAGATCGCAAGGGTGCGGGGTTACGATTCGTTCCCGACCGTGCTGCGACCATTCAGACCCAGTCAGGTTCCCCACGAACCGCAGGAGGCGGTGAAGGGTCGTGCCCGGGTGATGTTGACTGGTTTCGGGTTACACGAGGCTCG
This sequence comes from Gemmatimonadota bacterium, assembly GCA_036679565.1. GTDB lineage: Bacteria > Gemmatimonadota > Gemmatimonadetes > Gemmatimonadales > GWC2-71-9 > JAZDDC01. The sequence continues at coordinate 7,608 of JAZDDC010000311.1, read as the reverse complement.
GTCTTCCTCGTTGGGGCCACAGGTGGGCGAAGACGCGCAAGCCGTCCTGAATCCGTTGTCCATGGAGGAAAAGTTTCTCCGAACGGACCTGATCGCTGGGCTTGTTCGTGCAGTCCAACACAATTGGTCTGTAAAGCAGCGTGATATCAGGTTGTTCGAAGTTGGTGTCGTCTTCGCCGCGCAGGCAGCTGTTCGGTTGCCCAAAGAGACTCTCCGCGTCGCCGGGATTGTCACCGGATCTCAGCACCCCCACCATTGGTCCATCCCCAATTCGGCCGACTTCGACATTTGGGATGTCAAATCTTTCCTTGCCGGCATAGCCGGCGAGTGTGGCCCGCCAGGACGGATCGTAACGGACGAGGGGCGGGTGACGTACTATGATCAGGGAGGAACGGTCAGAGGTTGGGCGGGTCCGGTCACTGTCGATGTTCCGGCGTGGGCGGCCCCGGTATTTGGTTTCGAATTGGACTTGGCCACTTCATTGAGGGCGCCGCGGTCTCACACGGACTTGCCGGACCAACCGGCCATCGAGCGCGACCTTGCCCTGATGTTACCCGATGGCATTTCGTCTAGCCAGGTGGAAGCGGTCATCAAAAAAAGGGGGGGCGGATACCTTGAATCATGTGCCGTTTTCGATGAATATCGCGGGACCGATATTGTCGGTCGCAGCGTTGCGTGGAGACTGGTTTTTCGGGCCCGTGACAAGACTCTCCGGGACAACGATATCGACGGGGCGGTGGACAAGGTGTTAAGGGCATTGACGGAGCAGCTCGGTGTCCAGCGCAGGTAATCCCCAACGGGATCCTTTGGGCGAACTCGAAGTGGTGACCCGCCTGTTGGCGGAGGAAGTCTCCGCGTTTCGTCTTCGCGCGCAGCGTGCGGAGGCGGCGCAGGCCGAAATGTCCGGCGGAGATTATGATGTGGTGTCGTCACGGTCCCGCATCGTGGAACTTGAAACTGAGAACCGCAATCTCCAGGAGCGACTGGACGAAGCTCGTCAGCGTGTTGAGAAGCTTTTAGCGCGACTTGGTTTTCTCGAGGAGCAACTTTCGGCGGATGGGGCCCAACGATGAGCGAGAAGAAAACCTCCGTTACGGTGACCATTGGGGGAGACGAGTATAGCCTGCGGTCGGATCGGTCTGAAGACTACACACGTGCCGTAGCCGCTCATGTCGATCGATCGCTCTCGGAGGTTCGGGCCCTCGGTAATATCGTCGAGAGCCAAAAAGCGGCTATTTTGACTGCACTGGCAATCACCGACGAGCTGTTTCAGGTGAAGGCTGCCGACCTAGACCTCCAACAACGCATTCGTCGTTTGACCGAGGATCTCGCTCGTTTCGTGCCCCCTCAAAAGCGGCAGACCCCACCCCTGTGAGTTTGCCGATTGTGTTTCCGGCGGCTAATTTCAAATAACTCAATCTCTTAGCGCCCCTTGGTAGTTGATGAGAATGCGGATGCCGGGTGCTGCAAGCCGCTGGAGATAGATATATGCCAATCGACGTGGTTTTTACCGCTCTCGGAGCCTCTGTGGTGGCCGGAGCGGTTTTTTACTTATTGGGGCGAAACCTGGAAAATCGCCGCGCGGAAGTGGCCGGCGAATCCGCCACACAGCGTGCGGAGCGGCTTGTCTCGGATGCTCGACGGGACGCCGAAGCCGTAAAAGCGCAAACGCTGTTGGCGGGCAAGGAAGACGTCATGCGGGCGCGGGAGGAATGGGACACCGAGGAGAAGGAACGTCGTAGCGAAATTGCACAGATAGAGCGCCGTCTTGAAGAACGGGCATCAACGTTTGATCGCCAATCCGCAAAACTTGACGATCGCACAGCAGAACTCAAGCGGCGAGAGGATGAATCGGTCGGGCACGAGAAAGCCCTGGAGCAAAAAGGGGCTGACATAGACCAACTGGGGGAACAACATCGACAACGCCTCGAGCAACTGGCTGGGTTGTCGGCTGAGGAAGCGAAAGCGAAGCTCATACAGGAGATTTCCGACGAAGCGCAAAGCGAAGCGGCCGCCATGGTTCGCGAATTGAAAGAGGAGGCGAAACGCAGTGCCGACCGTGAGGCAAAGAAAATCCTTGCGCTTGCGATTCAACGTATTTCATCCGAATACGCCTCCGAGATTTCCGTGTCCGCCGTATCACTTCCAAACGACGAAATGAAGGGCCGGATTATCGGACGCGAGGGTCGTAATATTCGCGCGTTCGAAACGGCGACCGGCGTTGACGTCATCATCGACGACACACCTGATACGGTGATCGTGTCATGTTTTGATCCGGTCCGCCGTGAGGTCGCGCGTGTGGCGCTTGAACAACTTATTGCCGATGGTCGTATTCACCCGGGTCGCATTGAGGAGATCGTCAATTCGGTCCGCGAGCAGATTGACGAACAGATTGTCGAAGCCGGTGAACAAGCGGTGTACGAAGTCGGTATTCACGGCATGCATGCGGAGTTGGTCAAACTCGTCGGGCGGATGAAATTCCGCACGTCGTACGGTCAAAATATGTACGAGCATTCGAAGGAAGTCGCTGCGTTAGCCGGTATCATGGCCGCTGAACTCAAGCTGGATGTGCATCTCGCCAAGCGTGGCGCGCTCCTGCACGATGTCGGCAAGGTCCTGACCCACCAACATGAAGGCACACACGTCGAGTTGGGCGTAGAGGTCGCGACAAAATATGGCGAAGACCCGATCGTCATAAATTGTATTGCGGCGCATCATGACGACGTACCGCACGAGACACCCATATCCGTGATCGTGCAAGCCGCTGACTCGGCGAGTGGCGGCCGGCCGGGAGCGCGTCGCGAAGCGTTCGAAAGTTATGTCAAACGACTGACGCGGTTGGAGGAGATTGCCAACAGTTTCGACGGTGTCGAAAAGACATACGCCATTCAGGCGGGGCGCGAGATTCGTATTGTGGTTTCGCCGGAGGCCGTGGGAGACAGAGAAGCGCAGGAGATGTCCGAAAAGATCGCTCGAACAGTTGAGAACGAACTTCAATACCCGGGCCAGATCAAGGTGGTGGTCGTTCGGGAAACAAGGTCGGTGGAATTTGCCCGCTAAGATTATCGATGGAAAAGCCATTGGCGCGGAGATCCGCAAGGAGCTGACGCCGCAGGTGAAAGAACTCACCGACAATGGTACACAACCCGGTCTTGCTGTCGTCTTGGTCGGTGATGACCCGGCCAGTCATGTCTATGTCAGAATGAAGGGTAAGGCATGCGATGAGGTGGGCATCCACAGCGAGACAATTATTTTGCCGGGCAACACGAGTGAAGCGGATCTTCTCGCCACGGTCGATCGATTAAATGCTGATCCAAAGATTCACGGGATGATCGTCCAACTTCCCGTACCGGATCACATCAACGCAGAGCGCGTGTTGCGGCGCATTGATCCACGAAAAGATGCGGACGGATTTCATCCGGAAAACGTCGGCAAGGTGTCGATTGGAGACAAGACGGGTTTTCCTCCCGCCACTCCATCGGGTGTGCAGCAACTCTTGCTCCGCTCGGGCGTTGAAACGAATGGCGCGCACGCGGTGATCGTCGGACGATCAAACATCGTCGGCCGGCCCATGGCGTCTCTTCTGTGGCAACATGGTGCAGGAGGCAACGCCACCGTCACGGTGTGTCACTCCCGAACCAAAAACCTTCCCGACGTTACCCGCCGTGCCGATATCTTGATTGTAGCTATTGGCCGTCCAAATTTCTTGACCGGAGATATGATCCAACCCGGCGCGGTGGTCATTGATGTCGGTGTAAATCGCGTCGATGCACCGGAACGAGAGAAAGGGTATCGCTTGGTCGGCGATGTTGAGTTCGACACCGCAAAGGAAGTTGCTTCCGCCATAACGCCAGTGCCGGGTGGCGTCGGACCGATGACCGTCACGATGTTGCTTTACAACACTGTGCAGTCTGCAAGACTTTGGGCGGCGAGTTAGATCTGTTTGAAGGGTCGGGAACACGGCCGGAGGACGGTGCTTGGACCATCGCCGCTGTAACACGTCGGTCCAGGCAGCTGATCGAAGCCGGTTTCAAGCGACTCTGGGTGCGTGGTGAGGTCGCCAACTTTAAGTCATACCGCAGCGGTCATTGGTATTTCACACTCCGCGATGCCACCGCTCAAGTCCGTTGCGTCATGTGGCGAGACGATGCACGTCGGGTATCGCCCGGCCCGGAGGAAGGGTTGGAGGTGTTCGTAGAGGTTCGTCCGACGGTGTGGGAAGAACGCGGTGAGTTTCGACTTCACGTCAAGCGAATGATTCCAACCACCACCGGTGGCGTGTGGGAGCTACAGTTACAACGTGCCAAAGAGGCGCTTCTCAAAGACGGACTGTTGGATCCCATGCGCAAACGTCCCTTGCCCGTGTACCCCACGCGCATTGGTGTGGTGACGAGCCCGGACGGAGCCGCGTTCCGTGATGTGCTTTCCGTCATTCGCCGTAGATGGCCAATTGCCGAGGTGTATCTTGCACCCACTCGGGTGCAGGGCGAGGGTGTTGAAGTTGAGATCGTTGCAGCGTTGGATTTGGCAAATCGGATTCCCGGAGTGGATGTAATCATCGTGGGGCGTGGTGGTGGGTCACGCGAGGATCTGTGGGCGTTCAACACGGAGTTCGTCGCACGGGCGGTGGCGGCCTGTACGGTCCCAACGGTCTCCGGCGTCGGGCACGAGACGGACGTCACCCTGACGGATCTCGTGGCTGACTTACGAGCGGCGACGCCTTCGGCGGCGGCTGAGGCGGTGGTACCTGACGTAGGGAGTGCCACCGGTTCGGTGGGCGAACTCGCGCAGCGACTCGCGCGATCTTTGACGAGGCGGGCGGATCTGGGTCGAGAACGTCTCGAGCGTACTGGCGACCGACTTTCCTCCGGGATACAAAACCAGGTGCAACGTCACCAATCCAGGGTTACCGTACTGGCTGGAAAACTCGATGCCTTGAGTCCGCTTAAGGTGCTGAGCCGTGGCTTTGCGGTGCCTCGTGCGGACGGGAAGGTTCTTCGGTCCGTACGCAATTTCGCTGCGGGCGTAAGCTTTACGCTAACCGTCGCGGATGGCGATGTCGAAGCCGTGTCGCGTGCGTCGGAAGACACGATGTGATGGCTGATCGCAAACGGGCCAAGGCTATTCCAGACGTGCCGGTTTCATTTGGCACACAGCTTAAAAAACTTGAGCAGATCGTTCGGGCGCTCGAGGATGAAGACCTGGATCTGGACAAAGCGATCGAGCTTTTTCAGGAAGGGATCACCGGCTTGAAGTCCGCGCGTGCCCTCTTGGAAGAGGCTGAGTTGACTGTGAGATCGGTTGTGGAGGCCGCGGATGGGTCAATCAAGGGTCGCGACGTCGACTGAGCTGCAACGCTTCCTCGACGCCACAAGACCTCAGATAAACGAGGTGCTCGCGCGGTGGGGGGAGCGGGCTGCGGTAGAGCTGGGCGGCCGGGTCGGCGAGGCGGTCGCGTACAGTTTGGCGGGCCCGGGCAAACGGTTTCGTCCGGCGTTGGTTATCGCCACTTACCGCGAGTTGGGTGGGGAGGGGGACGTAACCGAGTTGGCTGCGGCGGTTGAAGTGGTGCATACGTATTCGCTGGTACACGACGATCTCCCCTGTATGGATGATGATGATCTCAGACGGGGTCGGCCCACTACACACATCGAATTTGATGTCGCAACCGCTACGGACGCGGGATTCCGCATGGTGCCGCTGGCGGCCAGAGTGTTGGCGGCGGGCGCGACTCGTCTGCGGCTCACAAGGGAAGCCACCAGTCAGGTCGGCAGGCTTCTGTTCCGGGGTGCAGGGGCCGCGGGGATGGTGGGTGGTCAATTGCTCGACCTGGAGAATGAAGGCAAGCCCGCCTCGATCGAGCAACTCACGGAGATTCATACAAGAAAGACCGGGGCCCTCATCTCGGCCTGTGTTCAGATTGGTGCTGCTGCCGCGGGTGCTGATGCGGCGCGGACGGGAGCTGTCCTGAATTACGCCCAGGAGATTGGCATGGCCTTTCAGATCTCCGACGACGTCTTGGATGCTACGGCTTCATCGATTCAACTGGGAAAAACCGCCGGAAAGGACCAGCGGCAGAACAAAGCGACCTTTGCCACCGTATTGGGGCTGGAGGTCGCCGTTCAAGAGGCCGAACGATGTGTCCAAAACGCCATAGCCCAACTGGGTGGGGGAGGGGTAGATTCTGTGCTGCTTGAGGAATTGGCGCAATTCATCATAAACAGGCGCCACTGATGGTGGAAATCTAATATGACGCTACTCAATTCAATAAAAGGACCTGAGGATCTCAGGAACCTCAGTGTCGAGGATCTTACGCAACTTGCCAACGAGGTGCGTCAGCGCTTAATCGACGTTGTCTCTCAGACGGGTGGCCATATTGGGGCCGGTTTGGGCGTCGTGGAGCTTACGGTGGCGCTCCTGTCGAGGTTTGAGTCGCCGAAGGACAAGATCCTTTGGGATGTGGGGCACCAAGGCTACCCCTGGAAGGTCCTCACCGGTCGCAACGATCAGTTGGGCACGTTGCGGCAGGAAGGCGGTTTGTCTGGCTTTCTCCGTCGCGTCGAAAACGAACACGATCATTTTGGGGCCGGTCACGCAGGGACCTCCATTTCAGCGGCGGTGGGTATCGCCACGGCACGCGATCTCCGCGGTGAGGATTTTGACGTCGTGGCGGTCATCGGCGACGGGGCTATGACGTGTGGGCTTCCCTACGAAGGAATGAACAACGCCGGTCACTCGGATCGCAACGTCATCATCGTTCTGAATGACAACGGCATGTCCATAGCGCCCAATGTCGGGGCGGTTTCCAAGTACCTTGGAACGGTCATCGCAAGCCCCATGACAAATCGGGTGCGCGAGTTGGTCAAACAGGCGGTTCGACGAGCGTCGAATGTTGTTGGTGGTCAACGTGTTGTCGATTTTGCGCGAAACGTCGAAGAGAGTATCAAGAATCTCTGGTCGCCGGGCATGTACTTCGAAGAACTTGGCTTCCGATATTTCGGGCCGATTGACGGACACGACATGCAAGCAATGACACAAGCGTTTGACCTTGTGAAAAAGCTGGATGGGCCCCGCATTGTGCATGTCATTACCGAAAAGGGCAAAGGGTTCCCGCTCGAGTCTCCGGATGTCGAGAAATTTCACGCACGCAAACCGTACGATCCCGTTACCGGGGAACTAAAACCGTCCTCGGGCAAATCACCGCCGCCGGCGTGGACCAAAGTGTACGGCAATGCCATAACGGAGTTGGCCGCAGAGCATCCTGAATTGGTCGCGATAACTGCTGCCATGCCATCCGGTACGGGCACGAATATCTTTCAAAAGAAATGGCCGGAACGATTTTTTGACGTCGGCATTGCTGAGGGTCATGCAACGACGTTCGCGGCGGGGCTGGCCACCCAGGGTATTCGTCCTATCGTGACGATCTATTCAACGTTTTTGCAGCGAGCTTACGACAATATTATTCACGATGTGGCCATTCAGAAGTTGCCCGTGATCTTTTGCATGGACCGCGCCGGTATGGTTGGCGCAGATGGCCAAACACACATGGGTTTGTACGACATTGCGTACCTGCTTGCGGTACCGAACACCACCATCACCGCACCGCGG